>CAYJGQ010000027.1:6182-22829 GCA_964369885.1 uncultured Oscillospiraceae bacterium | reverse complement strand
TCAAACTTTTTTTCAAAAAGTTTGTGGGGTGTGGGGCAAAGCCCCACGGCCTTGACCTTTCGCGTAAGCGACAAAGCCCCACGGTCTTGATGTTGGGGAAGCAGTCAGTCTGCCATGCTTTTTTGCATCCTCACGTCCTGCCCTACAAAGGGAATTACCGAGTAGCCGCAAAGTATGCGTGACACAAGTCGTTGTGAGTAGCGTTCCTGCATTTGTTCCGGCGATAGGTTACTGCTAATAATGGTGGGGCGATGTTCGAGCTGGCGTGTATTTATAACATGAAATATTGTGGCGACCGACAACTGGGTGGAAAACTCCGACCCCAGATCATCCAGCACAAGTAAATCGCATTTAAGGGCGGTCTGGACAAATATATCGTCACTGCCATCCTGATCACGGCCAAATTTTGCCCGTTCGGCACGGTCTACAAGTTGTTGCGACGAAGCATATGCCACCCCAACCCCCTGACCCGCCACCTGCTGTGCTATGGCAAGCGACAGATGGGTTTTACCAAGACCCGTGCCGCCATAAAACAGTAAACTTTCTCCGTGCGATGGAAAAGCATCGGCAAAACCACGGCACTTATGTAGTACACTTTTCATATGCTCACGCAGTCCCACCCCATCCACGGTTATATGTTCGGGGTAGTATTCAAGGGAAAATGTATCAAAGCAGTACTCCTGAAGATGCTCGGGGGCAGGTAACTGCTTGCAGGCCTCGGCCTTTAGTAGTGCTGTAAGGCAGGCACATCGCCTACCCTGTACATAACCACTATCACTACATTCTTTGCAGGTATGGGGTGGCTCAAGGTAATCCTCCTCAAGCCCCATGCGCAGTAATATTTCTTTGCGCTCATTTTGCAGTGATACACTCAAATTGGCCATTTCCTTTAATCGTGCAGATTTATCACCACTGCCCGATAAGGCCAGTCTACCCACCTCTGCCCCCAAAGAAGATAGCCGTGTTGCTATCTCGCCAAGGCGTGGGGCGGCATTATACAGCTCAAATCGGCGCTGTTTGGCTGTATCCAGGGCATCACTCTTGCGCTGTGAAAGTTTGCGCAGTGCCTCTCCGGTTATCTGAGAATTGTACATAGGAGAACACCTCCTTATTTAATCTTTCCAAGCTGAAAACGTGATTTTATTTTATCCATGTCGTAGGATGGTGTTGTCATGGGCTTTGATGAATCGCTTTTTTTGACCTCACCCTTACGCTGTGTAGCCTGTTCCATTGCCGCTGAGGTTGTAAATATACCCTCGGCCTGCCAACGCGAAAGGATCTTGTCCATATATGCAAATGACATCTTTCCGGTAGCATCAAGGGTTAAATCATAGGAGAGTTTAATCATATCAATAGGCATTTTAAGCACCTCGTACCAACGGTCTACCATAGCTTTTTGATTGGTCGAAAGCTCTCGATCAAATATGCCAAAGGTGTTTTTTACAAGCTCGGTATTACTGCGTGATTTCTCAAGCTTTGATATATGCATCTCGGCAGCGTCCACGGTGTCAATGCCCTGCTCCACCCAGTTTACCGCCACACGCTCTATGTAGTTTATATTCCTCTTGCCAATTGACACACAATAACCCACGAGGGTAAATATATAGTGGGTAGATAATCCTAAATCATTATAAAGATATAAAATCATATCGGTTTGATTGGGCGAAAGCTCCCGCCCCAAAAGCTGCTGTGTTTCCTGTAAAAGCAGTGGTATGTTGCAGTCCTTTTGGGATAGACGGTTTACGTCGGCCGATGAAAAGGGTATGCGCCCACGCTTTACCACCTTTTGTCCTGTTGGGGCAACACTTACCTGCTCACTAATAGGCGGTTTGGCAGGTATGGGTGCAGGGGTAGGCAACTGTGTTTGTGCCTCGGGAAGGGGTGCTTTTTCGGTCTGCTGTGCCGATTGAATAGCCTCGGGCACACCCTCATCTGTGGTAGCCTGCATAAGTAAATTTTCACCCACCCAGTACTGCAAACAATCAGCCGCTTCATTTTGATCAATGCGAATAGCCCTGGCAACCTCGGCCGCTGTTCTGCCCTGTCCAGGGTTGCGCAGTAAAAATAGTAACGTTTTAAGTTGCGTAGCAGTGGCCAGACATAAATACTTGTCCACAATAGCATTGGGAATGGCAAATATTCCACCTTGTAATGTAATATTAGGTTGGTACTCCACCCACGCAGCCCCCCTTTCAAAATTCAAGTTAGGTAATAAATTATATCACACAATCTGTATATTTCGCACCACTAAATTAACATAAATACAATAGAAAATATTGCATTTATTTTTACAAATTTGATGTAAGATTGTAAAGTCAAGTATAAGTTTCATTAAAATGCCCATTAACTTGCTATAAGACACCACCAAAATGCAATAAGCCCCCAAGCCCCACAGCAGCTGCGAGTAGCAGGTTATCCCCAGCGGGGTGTGGAGATAAGCCTTGGGGGGGTAGCTCTGTTAAGTGCTGTTTGTGTGGGGCACTGTATTGCCTAAATTTTTGGCTTACGCACAGGTTAGGGTGTAAAGGTGTAGCTTGCTGCGATACAAAACCGCATTAAACACCGCACAGCCATTCTGTAAATTGGCAAAGTGGGGCAAATATGCTACATGGCCACCCCGCACAGATGGGGGTGGCCATGTTAGGGTAGTTTTAATGAGTTATGCGTTATTACAGCAGCACTTATCGGTGCAATATAGGCAGTTGCAGGGCAGCCAACGGGGATGAGCAAAATTGGGCCAAAACAGATTGCGACAGTCGGCGGGATAGCGTGTGGCGCATCCGTTTTGATCGGTGCAAAGTCTATACTCTCTGGGGCAGAGAGGCTCTACCGGTATAGGCTGGCAGTCGCAGGTTTGGGCGCAACCGCGAATAGGGGTGATGCACTCGGGCTGGCGCTGCACAGTGCGATATACTGCATTTGAAGTACCGGC
Organism: uncultured Oscillospiraceae bacterium; assembly: GCA_964369885.1. Taxonomy (GTDB): domain Bacteria; phylum Bacillota; class Clostridia; order Oscillospirales; family Ruminococcaceae; genus Heteroruminococcus. The sequence goes on along the minus strand of CAYJGQ010000027.1, from coordinate 19,897 downwards.
CAGAGGGTCAGATTGACGAGCACGTGCGTCATTTATATATGCGATATTTGCGTCCTTTGATGTGTTACAACATGACATGATATCAACTCCATTTATATGAAAATAGTGGGCTTGCCCACGGATGAATATGGGTACAAATAATTAGTTTGTGCCATACAAACAAGTAAATCGGGCGAGTCCTGATAATTCCTTTCCCTCTACATAGTATGCCGATGGGGCGATAATGTGTATAAACTTTGATGGATACTTTTCTGAGCAGGCATGGGACGATATAACTATAAAACAAGTTTGACAGTCCTAACTAAAGAGCAGATTGTACAATAATACCAAAAGAAAACATAGTTACTTGACACATCAAATATTTTCGTGTATAATCACACCAGATATGTTAGCAACATCTAACCACAAGTTTTATAAATTTATGAAATCATAAGTTGGAGGCCTTTAATGAGCTTAAACGGAGCAGTTAGAAATCTTAGTGGCGCTACACTGGGTGAAAAATACATAATAACCGGAATAAGTGCCGACGAGGAAATGGCAAGATTTCTATTTACTTTGGGGTGCTTTGAGGGGCAGGCTATAACCGTTATCTCGGTTATAAGCAACAACTATGTAATTGTGGTTAAGGATGCGCGCTATAGCATTGACAAAGAACTTGCAATGGCTATAGAAATATAGCTTTTTTTGCAGGTGAAGTTAGTTAATATAAACTAATTATAGTGTAAAAATTAGAGTAGTCTAATTTCTATAGAACATAATTTTTGGAGGTAGTATATGCGTATTGCACTAACAGGTAACCCAAACAGCGGTAAAACCACTCTGTTTAATGCCATTACAGGCAGAGTTGAAAAGGTGGGCAACTGGGCCGGCGTTACAATTGAGAAAAAAGAGGGTCCCATCAAAAGTGCACTTAATTCCACATCGGCAGAAATTATTGCGGTTGATCTCCCCGGTGCTTATTCGATGTCCCCCTACACCTCGGAGGAGAACATCACTCGTGACTTTGTAAAAACAGAAAATCCCGATGTAATTCTTAACATTGTTGATGCTACAAGCATCAGCCGTAGTCTGTTTTTTACCACCCAGCTTCTTGAGCTTGGCATTCCCGTGGTAGTGGCTCTTAATAAGGGCGACATGGGTGACAAGCATGAAATCACACTGGATGTAGACAAGCTATCCAAGGCCTTGGGCTGTCCTGTAATCAAGACCGTTTCTACCTCGAGCGATGCGAGCAAAAATGGCCTTGCGGAGGTTATTGCAGCAGTATCTCAGGTGGCCGGTAGGGGTCAGGTGGCTCCTACAAACCTTACCTATACCGACGAGCAAAGCAAGGAGGCTGTAATGGCTGCCGACAAGGAGCGCTTTGCCTTTGTAGAGGAAATTGTTAAGCAGGTAGAAGAACGTAAAACCGATAGCAGCAAAAAGAATATTCAGGACAGCATCGATCTTATCGTAGCCAACAAAATTCTTGGTATTCCCATCTTTGCAGCAGTAATGTGGGCGGTGTTTTACATATCGCAGGAAAGTATTGTAAGTTCCTTCTTTGTTGACACACTTGGTGCTGCCATTGAAGGTTTGTACGGCATAGTGGCAGGTATGCTGGGCGAGAATGTTTCTCCTCTGCTTTCGGCCATCCTTCTTGACGGTATCATTGGTGGTGTAGGCGCCGTAGTTGGCTTCTTGCCCCTCATCATGATACTGTTCTTCCTACTTGCTCTGCTTGAGGACTGTGGTTACATGGCTCGTGTTGCCGTTGTAATGGACCGTTTCTTCAAGATTGTTGGCCTTTCGGGCAAATCGATCATCCCCATGATTGTTGGCACAGGTTGTGCTATCCCCGGCGTTATGGCCACACGTACCATCAAAAACGAGCGTCAGCGCCGCACAACCGCCATGCTGACCCCCTTCATGCCCTGTGGTGCAAAGCTTCCCGTTATTGCACTTTTTGCAGGTGTATTCTTCCAGGATGCCGCTTGGGTTGGCACTCTGATGTACTTTGTAGGTATCGCTCTTATCATTATTGGTGCTCTGGTTATCGTGCGCATCACAGGTGAGAAGAATGCCGCCTCCTTCTTCATAATCGAACTTCCCGAGTACCGTCTTCCCAGCCTTGGCCGTGCAGCCATCTCGATGCTTTCCCGTGCTAAGGCCTTCATCATCAAGGCCTCTACCGTAATTCTGCTTTGCAACACCGCAGTGCAGATTATGCAAACATTCGACACCAGCTTCCAGGTTGTTGCCGAGGGCGCCGAGAACACCAGTATTCTGGCCACCATCGCAAGCCCCTTTGCCATCCTTCTTCTTCCCTTGGGCTTTGGCGTGTGGCAGTTGGCCGCAGCCGCCATCACAGGTTTCATTGCAAAGGAGAACGTGGTTGGTACATTGGCAGTGGTTTACTCCATCACCAATTTCATCGACACCGATGAGCTTGCTCTTATAGGCGGTGCCTCGGACGTTGCAACCGTTATGGGTATCACCTCTGTTGCAGCTCTTGCATACCTCATGTTCAACCTGTATACCCCACCTTGTTTTGCCGCCATCGGTGCTATGAACGCCGAAATGGAAAGTGCAAAGTGGGTATGGGGTGGTGTGGCACTTCAGTTCGGTACCGGCTATGTGGTTGCATTCTTTGTATACCAGATTGGTACCCTCATCACCACAGGTTCGTTGGGTGGCTACTTTATTCAGGGCCTTATTGCCGTGGGCATTATGCTTGGACTGCTTGCATACAAGGTTATTCAGGGCAATAAAAAGGCAAAGGCTATTGCAACCCTTGCCACTGCAAAGCAGTAAATAATTGCTTGCATAAAATAGGAGGTTATCGTCCATGACAGGTGTAGATATTGTTTTAATAATAGTTATAGCCGCAATACTGAGTTTGTCTGTGGCGAAAATTATCTCTGAAAAGAAAAAAGGTAATAAGTGCATAGGTTGCCCTCACGGTTCGTCCTGTGGCAGTGCCCCCCAAAAAGATCAAGACGATAAGACAAATGGGTGTGGCGGCTGTGGCAACTAAGTAAATATTTTTCAAAGTAAAGGTGTGGTAGCTTATAATTAGCTACCACGCTTTTTTGCAGTGGGAAGTAGCGTGGTTAAAATTTGGTGCGCAAAGGTTATGTCATTAATTTTCATATTGTATAAAAATCGAATATTTGTGTCGAAAAAATTGACTTTACCTCGCTGTTTGATGTATAATTATTTGCAAGCGTCCCAAGAACTGTGTTTAGCGCTTTACCATGGTGCTTTGCACCACATTATTGTGCAAGTAGACTGTGAGAGGAGAAATGCAAACATGAAGCTAAGCGGTGCCAAGATAGTCCTAAATATACTTATGGAACAGGGTGTTGATGTTGTCTTTGGCTATCCTGGAGGGGCAAATCTCAATGTCTACGACGAACTTTACAATAGTCAAGGGGAGATAAGGCACATACTGACCTCCCACGAACAACACGCAGCCCATGCCGCCGATGGCTACGCCAGAGCAACAGGGCGCACGGGTGTTGTTATGGCCACAAGTGGCCCCGGCGCTACAAATCTTGTAACAGGGCTTGCCACAGCCTTTTTGGACAGCATACCAATGGTGGCAATAACCTGCAATGTACCCGGATCTATGATAGGCAGTGACGCCTTTCAGGAGGTTCATATTACAGGCATAACCATGCCCATAACAAAGCACAATTACTTTGTAAACAAGGTGGAGGATCTGGCCGATGCACTGCGCGGTGCGTTTCGCATTGCCGCAAGCGGCCGCAAAGGGCCTGTACTGGTGGATATAACAAAGGATGTAACGGCCGCTTTGGCCGAGTTTGAACCCCAAAGCCCCATCAAGAAACTACCCCTACCAAAGGCAACACACCAGCAGGTGGCCGAGGTGGCCGAGCTTATAAATAACGCAAAGCGCCCTGTGGCCTATTTTGGTGGCGGTGTTGCAATATCGGGAGCCGGTAAGGTGCTTACCGAGCTACTGGACAAGGGCGATATTCCCGGCACATATACACTTATGGCAGCAGGTGTTATAAGTTATGATGATGATAAAAACCTTGGTTTAATAGGCATGCATGGCAGTGTGGCCTCAAACAGGGCGGTGGACAAGGCCGATTTGGTCTTGGCGCTGGGCACACGATTTAGTGACCGTGTAGCCATAAACATGAATAAATTTGCAAAGGATGCCACTATTGTTCAGGTCGACATTGACCGCAGTGAGATAAACAAAAACATTCTAATAGACAAGAGCATTGTTGGGGATGTTAAGGACTTTTTGGAGCAACTTTTGCCCCACATAGAAAAGCGTGAGCGCAGCGAATGGATACAAACCGTATCGGAGTGGCAGACCCACAAGAAAAACACCAAAATTCAGGATGGTAAACTTCATCCACAGCAGATAATTGAGTCGACCTGTGACCTTGTGGATCGCCCCACAATATATGTAACCGATGTTGGACAACATCAGATGTGGGCGGCGCAGTACCTAAAGCATAAGAATACCAAGAGCTTTGTCACAAGCGGTGGGCTTGGCACCATGGGCTTTGGCTACGGTGCGGCCATTGGTGCACAGCTTGGATGTCCCGAGAACAGGGTGGTACACTTCACGGGGGATGCCTCATTTCACATGAATTTGGCCGAGGCCTGCACCGCCGTGAGCCACAAACTGCCCATCATCACAATAATTGTAAACAACACCACCCTTGGCATGGTGTATCAACTTCAAAATGTTTACTGCAAGGCACGCCACTTTGCCACAACCCCCCAAAGGCAGACCGATTTTGCCAAAATTGCCGAGGGCTTTGGCGGTGTGGGGCTTCGTGCCGCCACCCCACAGGAGTTTGAGGAGGCATTTAAGAAGGCGCTAAGCTGTGACGGCCCTGTCTGGATAGACTGCAAGATTTCCTATGATGAAATGGTACTGCCCATGATACCAAACGGTGGTACAGTAAAAGAAATGATTATAGACTAAGGGGAGGGCAGAGCAATGAGCAGTACAGATATGATAAAAAAAGAGGTCATTAGTATATTTGTGGATAACCAGGCAAATGTATTGAGTCGGGTTGTAAATCTGTTTGGTCGGCGTGGTTTTAACATCGATTCGCTGACCGTTTCGGCCACCAACGACCCCACCCTGTCCCGAATAACCATAGTTTTCTCGGGCACAGAGCAGAGCCTATACCAAATTATATCCCAGACCGAAAAGCTTGAAATAGTGCGTGAGATTTATCCGCTTGAGCGTGAGAACAGCCTGTATAGAGAGCTACTGCTCATTAAAATAGAGTGTGATGCGCAAAAGCGCTCCTCCCTTAAAGAGATTGTGGACATTTACAGAGGTAAGATTGTTGACCTTTCAAAGGACAGCATGATTATAGAGATGACCGGTGCACCCGAAAAGATAGATGGATTTATGCTAATGCTTGATGGGTACAGGGTTATGGAAATGTGCCGTACCGGCGTTACAGGTATGAAAAGAGGATAGTATCCTTAAAAATATCAAAAGAAAAATTATATAAACAGGAGTGGACGACATGATTAAAAAGTATTATGATAGCGACTGTAATTTGGGAATGCTGGACGGGAAGACCGTTGCAGTTTTGGGCTTTGGTAGCCAGGGACACGCACATGCACTCAACCTGCATGACAGCGGCGTAAATGTAGTTGTAGGTTTGCGCAGTGGTTCGGCCAGTGCCGCACAGGCTCAGAGTGCAGGACTAAAGGTTATGGGCGTTTCCGAGGCTGCCGCCGCCGGCGATGTTATCATGATGCTCGTGCCCGACGAGCTTGCCGCCGACATCTACAACGAACATGTAAAGCCCAACCTCAAGGAGGGCAATGCACTTGCATTTGCACACGGTTTTAACCTGCATTATGCCCAGATTGCCCCCGCAGCCGACATTGACGTTATTATGATTGCACCCAAGGGCCCCGGCCACACAGTGCGTACCCAGTATCAGGAGGGCAGGGGCGTTCCGGCGCTTATTGCCATACATCAGGATGCCACAGGCAAGGCCAAGGACATAGCACTTGCATATGCCGCAGGAATCGGTGCAGGCCGTGCAGGTATTCTGGAAACCACCATCCGTGACGAAACCGAAACCGATCTATTCGGTGAGCAGGCAGTAATTTGCGGTGGTGTGGCCGAGCTGATGAAGGCCGGTTTTGACACCCTTGTGGAGGCCGGCTACGAGCCCGAGCTTGCCTACTTTGAGTGTATCCACGAAATGAAGTTGATCATCGACCTTATAAACAGCGGCGGCTACGAGATGATGCGTTACTCCATCTCCAACACCGCCGAGTACGGCGACTACCGTGTGGGCAAGCGCATCATCACCGATGAGGCCCGCCGTGAGATGAAGAATGTGCTAAGCGAAATTCAGGACGGCCGTTTTGCAAGCGAGTTTATTCAGGAATTCCGCTCGGGCGGTCAGGCAAGATTCCTCATGACCCGCAAAAAGGAAAACGAGCACCTACTGGTAAAGGTAGGACAGGAACTGCGCAAAATGATGAGCTGGCTCAAGAAATAATTACAAACATACAAAACCGCAACCCGAGGCGATATATCGCCTTGGGTTGCAGTTATACTACGGTATAAGACCGACCCGCCAAAAGTCCCCAAAGGCCCTACAAGAATGGAGGATAACTATGAAAAAGAGAAGTGCAAGCGTGACACAGGGTGTACAAAGTGCGCCAATGCGCAGCCTGTTTTATGCCATGGGATATACAAAAGAGGAACTAAACCGCCCCCTTATAGGCGTGGTATCGGCCCATAGTGAAATTGTTCCGGGGCATATACATCTTGATAAGATAGCACAGGCCGTCAAGGATGGTGTGCGGATGGCCGGGGGAACCCCCATAGAATTTCCCGCCATTGGTGTATGTGATGGCATTGCCATGGGGCATATAGGTATGAAATACAGCCTTGCCAGCCGTGAACTAATAGCCGACAGTCTGGAAACCATGACCATGGCCCACGCCCTTGATGGTTTGGTGCTTGTGCCCAACTGCGACAAAATAGTGCCGGGCATGGTTATGGGGGCGGTGCGCATGAACCTGCCCACCGTGGTATGTTCGGGCGGCCCCATGATGGCAGGCGATGTGGACGAGAATGAAGTGAGCCTGTCCAACCTTTTTGAGGCGGTGGGTGCACGCAAGGCAGGAATAATAGACGATGCAAAGCTTGAGGAGCTGGAGAAGGGATGTTGCCCCGGTTGTGGCTCCTGCGCCGGCATGTACACCGCCAATAGCATGAACTGCTTGTGTGAGGCCATGGGCATAGCCCTGCCCGGCAACGGCACAATACCGGCCGTGGAGAGCGGACGCATACGCCTTGCAAAATCGGCAGGAATTGCCATAATGGAGCTTATTCGCCGTGATATAAAGGCCAGAGATATAATAAACGAAAAAAGCCTGTTAAACGCACTGACCTGCGATATGGCCATAGGCTGCTCGACCAACAGTGTACTGCATTTGCTGGCCATAGCAAACGAGGCAGGGGTGAACATTGGCCTTGAGCACTTCAACAAAAAAAGCGAGATAACCCCAAATCTTTGCCATATAGCCCCTGCAGGCCCCCACCACATACAGGACCTACACAAGGCAGGCGGCATTGGGGGACTTCAGTCCGAGCTTGCAAAGAAAAACCTGCTTGACCTATCGGCCCTTACGGCCACGGGTAAAACCCTTGGGGAAAACCTGGAGGGCATAAAGGTTAGGGGAGAAGAGGTCATACGCCCCATAGATAACCCCTTTAGTAGCACAGGTGGTCTGGCCATACTATTTGGCAACCTTGCCCCCGATGGATGCGTTGTAAAGCGCAGTGCCGTGGCACAGGATATGCTATGCCACAGTGGGCCTGCAAGGGTGTTTGATACCGAGGAGCTGGCCATTTCCGCTATATTTAATGGTGATATAAAAGCCGGCGATGTAGTGGTTATACGCTACGAAGGGCCAAAGGGTAGCCCCGGTATGCGCGAGATGCTTAGCCCCACAAGTGCGCTGGCTGGCATGGGGCTTGATAAGTCGGTAGCGCTTATAACCGACGGACGTTTTAGCGGTGCAAGCCGAGGCGCAGCCATTGGACATGTCTGCCCCGAGGCGGCGCAGGGTGGCACAATAGGCCTTGTAAATGACGGGGATATAATTGAAATTGACATTCCAAATTACAGTATAACCCTAAAGGTGGCCGAGCAGGAGCTTGCCAAGAGGGCAGGGTCCTACACAGCTCCAAAGCCTAACATCACCACAGGGTGGTTGGCACGTTATGCACACCTTGTCGACAGTGCCGCAAAGGGCGCTGTGATGAAACAGGTATTTTAAGTCTTAATGCCAGCAGGAAAGCCCATAAACCTATACCCCTCCACCTGTTTTGTGGGTGGAGGGGTGGCCAAAATGATATGATTTACTTTTGGCTTAGGTATGTAAATAGACTAAGTGTAATGTTACGGGGGAAGATATAGGTAAGACCCGAAAAACGGAGGTGCGCTTATGGGTATTTTGGATATTGTACTGCTTATTTTTATAGCACTTGAAACCGCAAATGTGCTTATAATCTACCTAAATCCTGATTTTAAGTATGGCAACGGACTGTCGGTATTCAGGCAGTGGGAGGAGCTACGAAAAGAGGAGAGCAGTGGGCTTTTTGTAAAATATATGGCAAATTGGGTGGCGGGGTGCAAGGTTATATTTATAGCCCTTGTGCTCATTATTGTTTTTACAGCGGATGAGTTTACAAAAATTTGCACCGTTGCCGCACTGGTGCCCACAATCTCGTTGTATTATATAAAACTGCACCCCATAATAAAGCGCATTGACGATATGGGACAGCTAAGACCACAAGGCTACTCAAAAACATTGGTTTTTACCATAAGTGGTTTTGTGCTGATGTTTGTAGGGGCAATTGTTTGGTTTTTAATGTCGTAAATTGGGGGGAATCGCATGATTTTAGGGCGCAAATTTGAGGCAAAATACAGCAAACTTAAGTGCCTTGCAGTTGTTTTGCCGCAGCTATTTGCCACTATTCGATTTAATGTTTATCTTTTTGATGAGTCAAACCCACTATCAACCTTTGCGTTTGTAACAATTTGCGCTTTTTCGCTTAGACTTTTGTACTTTGGATTTATAAAGACTGCCCTGTTTGAGGTGAACGAGTGTGGTGTTTTTAAGAATGACGATGAGTTTTTGCAGTGGAAGGATATATCCCATATAGAGCTTGCCTACCGCAATGTGCACCGATACAGACGGCCTGTGCTGAGTTTTAGGGTGCGGGAGGACCGCCTTGATAAAACCACCCATTTTTCTATTTTGGATGATAGCTACGACACCATGAGCTTTTACGAATTTGGCCTAATGAATAGCTCGCCCCAAAACATGGTAAGAACCATTGAGATGTTATTTAGTGATATAATAAAAGAGAACAATATAACGGTTAGCATTTTTGGGATTGTTAGCGGCGACAGATACGCCGCGTACACCTCATTTAGAAGATAAAACTGTTGCGTCAGAGCCTTTTTTAGGTGTATAATATAATAAGAGTTTTATGCGGTTTATACAGTTGCTAAATAAGCTCCCACAAAGGAGGCACCCATCATGATTGGAGATTTACACTGCCACACCATCTTCTCGGACGGCACCACAGGGATTGATGACCTTGTGTTCCATGCAAAACGGGGAGGTATGGATTTTGTTGCCATAACCGATCACGACACAATGGCAGGGGTGAACAGAGCCGAGGTTGTGGGCAAGCGTCACGGCATACAGGTGATACCGGGGGTGGAGCTTTCGGCTGCTGATATGCAGCGTGGGGGCAAGAAGGTACATATACTATGCTATCTACCCAAAAAACCCGAGCGTATACTCAGCCTGTGCACCAAGGTACTACAAAACCGAAACAAGGTGGCGCAGGAGATGATCAGGCGTGTAATGCGGTATTACCCAGTTACCGAGGATCTCATTGTGCGCTGCGCGGCCGGCAGTCCTGCCATATATAAAACACATATTATGCAGGCTTTGATGATTTTAGGCTACACCGACAGGGTGTACTCAAATCTTTATACCGAGCTGTTTAGCTCGGCCCATGGGCGCTGTTTTGTACCGGGAGAGTATCCCGATGTGCGTGAGGTGCTTTGCCATATACAAAGCGCCGGAGGGGTTGCAGTAATGGCCCACCCCTGTGAATTTGGGGGTAACTTTGATCTTTTGGACGAGCTTGGCCGCGATGGAAGCATAGACGGCGTGGAACTGCACCACCCAAGGGCAAATCCTGAGGGTATGAGCTGCATTAAAGGCATGGCATCGCGCTATGAACTTATATGCACGGGAGGGAGCGATTTTCATGGCTCAAACTCCTCAAACCCCAACCCAATTGGTAGCTGCATTGCCAGCGGAGATGCCATTGCACAACTGTTTGACCGAGCAAAACAAAAGGGTAAACAATATTAATTAAGGAAGTAAAGTATGACTCACATATGCAAACTCAAGGGGGTATGTTCCACCTCGGTGGCATTCACCCTTGATAAAGATGGAATAGTAAACGATATTAAATTTACAGGAGGGTGTGACGGTAATCTAAAGGGCGTTGCACTGTTATCCCAGGGACAGGAAGCCACAAAGCTGATTTCGTTGCTGCGTGGTGTGCATTGTGGTCGAAAGTCCACATCATGTCCCGATCAATTTGCAAATGCACTTGAGCGCACACTGCAAAAAATCAAGTGAGATAATGCACAGTGGAGGTGAGTGGTTGTGAGTATAGCTATCGCCCGATGTGATGTGTGGTCGACCGTTATTGAGGAGGGGGTTAAGATATTTCCCCCAACACGGGAGGTTGCGGCCAAAAAAAATGAAGCCGACAGCGAGGCTGACGACTTTTTGCTCGAGAGGGACAATGGTAACTTAGAGCTTGCAAAATATCTTGGCCAGAGGTATGCCCGCAGACTTTTGCGTCTTTGGTCGCCATGGGATTCAAAAAACGAAAGGGCTCAAAAAAAGGCGCTATTTTCCTATGTGGTGGTTAAGGTTGAGCAAAAGCATTCCCAAAGCTCCATCCTAAAGCAGGCCACGCTTAGCGCATTTTATGAAACTGTGCGTAAAATCTCAAAATCCGACTACGAAATAATTTCTGACTCCCTGGCCCATACACAGTATTTATTGTGCGAAAATAGTGCCGGAGAGCAAAACATCGGTGAGGTATTTGCCAAGCTATGCGGCCACCCTAAAAATACCGCCTTAATAAACCGCGCTGAGGTATATTACCACCACTTTACCGCAAAATGCACCGAGCTACATCACAGAACCTGCTATAAATAAACGCCATGCCAATCGGCCCCGACCCAAGACCGTGGGGCTTTGCCCCACACCCCACAAACTTTTTGAAAAAAGTTTGACCCAAAACTTGTGCACCCCCTGCCTGTGGCAGTGGCACCCACTGTGTGGGAAAAGCCTCCGCCCGGCCACACACCTATCGCCCCCCACTACCTGGGGGGAGTGTCTATTTGTTGCCACGGCTTTGTTGGTGGCGGTGTAAAGCCCTCATTACTGGCTCGCGCAGGAGTATTCCCCCAATCCCAAGGGCGGCCACCAGCAAAAACAGTAGGATACTGCGGCCAAAATCGCCCTCGCCCAGCGCCGCCCCTGCAAATGTGGAACTTACCACCGAGGGAATGCGGGCCACACAGCTTATGCATAAAAACCTTAAAAGGCTGATGTTGGTAAGAGGAGCTAAATAGCAAAGCAGATCCTTTGGAGTGCCGGGGATGAAAAATAGGGTGAACAGGGTGAGATCGAGGGTTTTGGGGTTTTTAAGCAGACGCATTTCTTTTTGACCTGATTTGCCAAAAAAGCGTTCAATAAATCCCTTGCCAAAACGGCGAACCAGCAAAAACACGCTGCTTTGACCTAAAATTATTCCTATTTGACAGATCAAAAGCCCACCCCAACCGCCGTACATCACCCCGGCTAAAATTTCTATGGGTTCGCCCGGAATGATGGCTAAAATCACCTGCAAAAATTGCACCAACAGCATAAGCATAATCCCCCAAAAACCAAGCCTATCCACAAAACTGTGGAATTTTTCTGCCACAGCAGGGTCTTCAAGGCGCAGAACAAGTGGGGTTAGAATAAGGCCACCTGCCACCATGGCTATGCACAGTAGTATGATCACAACCCATTTTATAGGTTGTGATGGATGTTTTGGGCTACTATCATTTTGGACAGTATGCTTCATGAAAATAAATCCTCAATAATGTGATTACTTATTATAAGCCAAAAGCGACAAATTTATTATACCATAAATGCCACAATATTATATAGGACATTGCCGTTAAAAGGAGGGGTGAGCATGGAGGAAAAAAGCTTTAGTCAGGGTGTTCGCCCGGGTGGGCTGAGCCTTGGCTATGAAATTGCGGTGCTTATATGTTATATAATGGACAAGGCGCAGGAACCTATGCGTTTTGAGCAACTACACGAGGCGGTGGGCAGGGATGAACTTGTAAATTACTTTGCCTTTGCCCAGGCGCTTGACAGCCTGACCGTTACAGGGCAGGTGGTGCGCCGTACCGTGGAGGGGCAGGAGGTATACATACTTACCGACGACGGGGCTAAAATTGCCCGCACTGTTTACGATACCATACCAAATGCTGTGCGTAGACGTGGCTGGCAGGCCGCACGCATGATTCTGCTAAGGCAGCGAAGGGAGCGAGAGATAGTGACCGAGATTGAGAAAACCCAAGATGGTTACAATTTGACCATACGCATGACCGATATAGGAACCGACCTTTTGTCGGTATCCATGTTTATGCCCACCAAGGAGGCCTGCGATGAGGTGCAAAAACGCTTTCGCAATGACCCGGCCTTTATGTATCAGAGTATTTTAGCCCTGATGATGGGGCAGGAGGATATAGCCCCACCCACCCCCAGCGAGGACAAACCCTACGACTGAATATAGCAAAATATAGCGTCGGCCGTCACCTGTTTTGGTGACGGCCGTTTTTTAGTGCTTATAATTTAGTCGATGATTGGTAGCATGAAGCTAAATTCTACGCCATCATCAAGGTTTTGGCAGTTGTAGATGCCGCCGTGTGCCAGCACAATGGTTTTAACGATGTGTAGACCAAGTCCGGCATTTCCGCCCTCACGCACACGGGCCTTGTCGGCGCGGTAAAAGCTATCCCACAAAAATGGCATATCAAGCTCTGATATGGGTTGCCCTGTGTTGTAAACCGAGAACACGGCCATGTCGTCTTTTGAGCTGAGGCTTACACAAATTAGATCCCCATCGCAGGTGTGTTCCAGTGCGTTACTTAGGTAGTTTCGCATGGCCTGTTCTATGTACTTTAGATTTCCATCGATGAAAATATCATCCTCTATATGAATTTTAAGGTTGTAATTTTCGGTCAATGGGGCAACTTTGGTAAGTAAATCCAAGGCGGCACCGGATAGACTTATCTTTGAAAGCTCGATTTTTGACAGACCGCTTTCTATTGATGACATGTCAAGCATTGAGCTGACCATCTCGCTTAATTTTGAGCTCTCCTCAATAATTGTGTCACAGTAGTAGTCCTTGTCGATGCTTTGGACATTGTTTTTTAGGTTGTCAGCATATAGCTGCAGCAGGGATAGTGGGGTTTTCATCTCATGGGAAACATTGCCCACAAACTCTCGGCGCATACGCTCAAGTTTCTTTTGGGTGTCTATATCGGACTTCAATTTTTGGTTTGCAATATTAAGCTCGTCAATGG
>CAYJGQ010000027.1:0-6172 GCA_964369885.1 uncultured Oscillospiraceae bacterium | reverse complement strand
CTTTGCAGCTGGCTGGACATCGAGTTTATGCTCTTTGATAGGTCTGAAAGCTCCGAAGAGGAGACGTTTTCATCAAGATGCACCGAAAAATCAAGATTGGCCATCTGCGAGGTGGCAGCTTGGATGTCACTTACGGGTTTTGTTATGCTTTTTGATATTGCAATACAGAAAAAAAGTCCTGCTATTAGCACAGTAAGTGATATGTAAAGACTGGAGTTTGAAAACACCGCAACACTGTCATCAATTGAGGCCATGGGCAGCGTCAGGCTTATGTAGAGTTCTTCATCCTCGGTGACAACCTTGCCGTTAAGGCCAAGGTTTTGCACGTCGGATTTGTAATGCATGGGGTCTTGGCGTACTTTGGCCGCGGGGGATTCCTGATAATCATCCAAATCCATGAGGAAATCAGGACCCATGCTCTGTGGGTCCATTGGTTGGCTCGGGCGCATTCCCTCATCCTGCGTGGGGGAATACCCGATATATTTTATAGCCCTATCATGGCTGGTGTAAACAATCCCCGCTACATCACTCCAAACAATAACATTAATATTATGTTGGTCTTCGTAGTGGCTCACGGACTCCTCAATGCTTTGATCGGTGCCGTCGTAATTTTGCTTAATACCCTCAAATGCGCTACTCATAGCATCGGATTTGTAGGACAGGTAGTAGTTTTTAGCAAAAAACATGTTAAACACAAGTTGACACACAAACACAAGTGAGATCAGTAGCGTAAATGATAGCACAATTTTATTGCGTATGGATGTCTTCATATTACACCTCGAATTTATAACCAACACGATGAATTGTCTTTATGTAGCCCGAACTCTCGCCAAGTTTTATGCGAAGCTGTTTTATGTGGGTGTCAATAGTGCGCATGTCGCCATCAAAGTCGTAACCCCATACATTGTCCAGCAGTTGTTCCCTTGAAAATATGGCCGAGGGATTGGACATAAAAAACAGCAGCAAATCAAATTCTCTTTTGGTAAGATCTATGTTGTTATTATTGATTGTGGCGGTGCGGGTGGTGGCATTTAGGGTGATATTTCCCTGGCAAACATCGGTCTGGGAATCCTTGCCTACCCTGCGCAGAATTGACTCAATACGTGCAAGGAGCAATGAGGGGGAAAAGGGTTTTTTTATGTAGTCGTCTGCTCCGCTGGAAAAGCCCTTGACCTGGTCGTATTCCTCGCCTCGGGCTGTAAGCATGATAACCGGCACAAGTGAATTGTTGTCACGCAGGTCGGCCAACACACCAAATCCGTCGAGTTTTGGCATCATAACGTCCAACAGTATCAAATCAACCGATGCGTTGTTTGCATAAAACACATCAAGTGCCTGATCGCCATCGTAGGCCTCCATTACCTCAAAATCATTTGCACTAAGCAGATCTTTGAGGGCCCGTACCATCTTCATTTCATCGTCAGCCACAAGAACACAACGCTTGCTTGCAACCATATATATCAGCTCCATTCTAAGTTGTTTTAAGTGCCCAAAAAAGGTGGCAGTAATTTACTATACAATTACCATTATACAACCAGTTTTGATGGAGTTGTGATTTAGTTGTGAATTTTGTGTGGGAAAAGGGTGAAATCGGTTGTTGAAGCTTGGCCAAAAAGAAAAAACCACCGTTCATACCATCCCTGAGAGGGGCGATACAGGTGGCGGTTTTTATAGGGCTTGGTTTATGTCTTGCGGCTCCTGCTTTGAGATGAGATCGACCATAAGCTGCATTATGGCAAGATCCTCCAAGGTGGTCAGTTTTAGGTTGGTGTAGTCGCCGCGCACCATTTTTACATCAAATCCGGCATGTTCAAGCAGGGAACAGTCGTCGGTTACCAGAAAATCGGTCCCCGCCTTGCGGTGCAGATTTAGCAAAATATCTGCGTGAAAGGCCTGAGGGGTTTGGGTTATCCAGGTGGTGGGGCGGTGTGTTGTGGAGATAACCTCGCCATATTCATTTGTAAGTTTTATTGTATCCTTTACCGGCACCCCAACACTAACCCCCTTGTGGGTTTTTAGGGTTTTAAGGCAGTCGTCGATATAGGAGGGTTTTATAAAGGGGCGCGCTCCATCATGAATCAAAATATAATCGGCGTCGGCCATCTCGAGCGCGTTGTGCACCGAGGCCTGACGTGTACTGCCCCCCGTGACAAATGTAATTGGGGTGGTTAGGTTGGCTTGCTGCAAATAGCGACATATTATATCCTGCTCAGAGGGGTTTACAGCCAATAAAATTTCATCTACGGCAGGGTGGGCGTCCAACAAACATAGGCTAAACATAAAAACAGGCTTTTGGCCAAGGGTTGCAATCACCTTGTTGTGTCCAATGCCCATGCGGACACTTTGCCCGGCCAAAAGAAGTATGGCGCAAACGGTTTTGTTGTGAATCATAGGGTAGCTCCTTTGTTTTTATGTGTTGGTATTGTGCGGCACAGATAGGTTTTGTGGGCTTTTTTTAGGCGGTGGTAGGCCGATATGGCGACTTTGGGCTCCTTGAAAATGCCAAACACCGCAGAGCCCGAGCCACATAGAAGGGTGGCCATAGCGCCGCAATTAATCAAATTATCACCTGCTGATATTATTTCGGGGTAATCAGCCAGGGTCTGAAAGTCGTTGTGTAGGTTTTGGCAAAGGGCAGAGATGTTGCCATTTTGCAGTGCGCTGAGTACTGCACCTGTGTTGGAGGAGGTGGAGAGGCGCTGTGGTGCTTCATCCAGTCTTTTGTACATATGAGGCGTGGAGCAGGCCACAGGTGGCTTTATTATAACAAGAGGTAAACTAAGTGAGCTGTCTATTGGGGTGATAATATCCCCAATGCCACCTGCAAAAAGACTGCCACCATATATGCAGGAGGACACATCAGCCCCAAGAGTAGCACCAATTTTGCATAGCTGATCTCTGTCAAGGTTCATACCCCAAAGTGTGTTTAGAGCGCTTAAAAAGGCGGCGCAGTCGGCGCTGCCCCCACCAAGTCCTGCCTGTGAGGGTATGCGCTTTTTTAGTGTGGCCACAATGGCAGGGGAGTGCCCCAGGTGGTTGGTCATGGCAGTGTAGGCCTTGGTGAGTATGTTGTCCTTTGCCAAAACGTCGGGGCAGTCGTTGAGTATAAGTCCCTCGCCTGTGGCCGACTGCACTATCAGGTCATCGCAAAGGCTTATTTGCTGAAATACCGAACGCAGGTTGTGGTATTTGTCGGGACGTTGTTCTAACACCTCAAGTGTAAGGTTTATTTTGGCGTATGCCTGTAGTTTTAGCTGATTCACAGGATATCCCTTTCTCGGCATTATATGGCCGTGACACAACAAAATACGGCGATGCCCTCACCACGGCCAAAGGCGGTCAGTCCCTCACCGCTTGTGGCTGTAAGTCCCACATCCTTGGTCGATAGACCGGTGAGCATCGCTACGTTTTTGCGGATATCCTCTATATGGGGGGAGAGCTTAGGTCTTGCGCACTCCACCGAAAAGGATATGTGAGCAATAGAAAGCTCAAGGTGCTCCATGGCTTTTTTTAGATATGCGGCACTGTCGGTTATTCCTTGACGGCATAGCTCGTCGGCCGCACCACCCAATATATTTACCCCGGTTATACCCGAAATGGCATTTGTAAGGGCGTGGAGCATGACATCACCATCGCTATTTGCCAGTAGTGCCGGTTGATTTGGGATTACCACACCACCCAGCACAAGTGGACGGGCGGATATGCCGTCTTCAAAACGGTGGCTGTCCTGGCCTATTGCTACCTTCATATATTCACTTCCTTTTTCTGTGATAAAGCAGTTACTATATCATATCACGATGTGGGGGTGTAATTGTGTATAAACAGCAAAAATTATTGTTAAATGAATGTAAAATCAAAATTGATATGGGGATGCAGCTGTGATATAATTTTGGTATTAAAGTTTAGGGGGATAAAAATGGCTACTTCGATGGACTACATAACATTTGTGTGCGATCAAATAAGAAACTGCGGTGATATTAGACACAAAAAAATGTTTGGTGAGTATATGGTGTATGTAAACGACAAGCCGATTTTGCTTGTATGCGATAACACGGTTTATGTAAAGATGAAGCCTGAAATTGAGCAGCAGATGGCCGATGCCACCACCGGTGTGCCCTACAAGGGAGCTAAGGAGCATTATATACTTGATGTGGAGGACACAGAGCTTACACTGGAGGTTATAGGTATACTTGAGCCCATAACCCCCCTACCAAAGCCCCGAAAGAAGCCTGCACAGAAGCCACAGGCGAATTAGTGGATAACCCAAAAGTCCGTGGAAGGTATTAGATATGGAGCTTTGGTTTGATATATTTATAAAGTCTGCAATTGCAAAGAGTTAAGATTTAGGGTATAATATTTAAAGATTTTATTTGCGGATTTTAGGATTGGAGGGGTTAATTTTGGGTATTGATTGGACACTGGCCGGATCGGTTATATTTACCGGAATTACAGTGGTATTTGTGGTGCTCGTACTTCTTTGGGGTGTAGTGGAGCTTATGGGAGCTTTGCTCTCACGCATTTCGCCCCCCGTACAATGTCCCGACACAACCACTGCCACCGCCGCAGCCGACATTTCGGATGAGGAAATTGCGGCCATTACCGCCGCCATTTCGGTGGTGGAGGGTAATAATAAGTTCACCATTACAGAAATAAAACCAATAGATAAAAATTAAGGGAGGGTGTAACCTATGTTTGAACAGTTTTTAGGCACAATTAGGGACATCAGCCTGAATTCCGGCTTTGTCACTGTGAGTGGTGGACAGCTAATAATGCTACTTGTATCATGCGTGCTTCTTTACCTTGCAATAAAACGGCAGTATGAGCCACTACTGCTTTTGCCCATAGCCTTTGGCATGTTACTTACAAACATCCCAGGTGGCGGTATGTTCCATCCCGAGCTGTTTGCCGAGGGACATGTGGCCTGGGATGCTTTTAAAAGCGGCGGCGCAGGTCTGCTGGATTATTTATATCTGGGGGTTAAGCTTGGTATTTACCCACCGCTTATTTTCCTTGGAATTGGCGCCATGACCGACTTTGGTCCGCTTATTGCCAACCCAAAGAGCTTTCTGTTAGGTGCGGCGGCACAGGTTGGTATATTTATCGCATTTATCGGGGCGCTGGCCACAGGTTTGTTTACACCTGCCGAGGCCGGTTCAATTGGCATTATAGGCGGAGCAGATGGCCCCACCGCCATATATGTAACCTCAAATCTTTCGCCAAATTTGCTTGGCCCCATAGCGGTGGCGGCCTACTCATATATGGCGCTTGTACCCATAATTCAGCCCCCAATTATGATGGCACTTACCACCAAAAAGGAACGGGCAGTAGTTATGACACAGCTTCGTGCCGTATCGAAGCTTGAAAAGGTTGTATTCCCAATAGCCGTTACACTCGTGGTAAGCTTTATTGTGCCCTCGGCCACGCCACTTGTAGGTATGCTGATGCTTGGCAACCTCATGAGGGAATCAGGTGTGGTTGAACGCATAAGTAAAACCGCTCAAAATGAACTGATTAACATCGTTACCATATTCCTTGGGTTGTCGGTGGGAGCCA
Source organism: uncultured Oscillospiraceae bacterium (assembly GCA_964369885.1). GTDB lineage: Bacteria > Bacillota > Clostridia > Oscillospirales > Ruminococcaceae > Heteroruminococcus. The sequence continues at coordinate 619 of CAYJGQ010000027.1, read as the reverse complement.
CAGCCACGGCCGAAAGCTTCCTCACCACCCAAACACTCGGTATTATAGCCCTTGGGCTTGTCGCATTTTGCTTCGGGACGGCCGGCGGTGTGCTACTGGGCAAACTTATGTATGTTGTCACCGGTGGGAAAATCAATCCGCTTATCGGCTCGGCCGGTGTTTCGGCCGTTCCCATGGCCGCTCGTGTGTCCCAGAGGGTAGGCCAGAAGGAAAACCCCTCAAACTTCCTACTAATGCACGCCATGGGACCCAATGTGGCAGGCGTTATCGGGTCGGCTGTGGCAGCAGGTGTGCTGCTTAGCATCCTTGGGTAATCGCTAAAGGTCACGGTCAAGAGCAAGACCGTGGGGACGCTGTCCCCACACCCCTGCCACCTTTTGAAAAAGGTGGACGAAAACTTATACCCGCCCCCTGCCAATGGCAGGGGGCGAAGTTTTTGCAGCAGATTTATGGTGACGGATAATAATTTTCTGAATTAGCCCACATGTGAGGAGTAGTTTTAGACAATGCGTTGCCGTCCCCCGAGGACGGCAACGATCACAGCCACATCAAGGCGGCAGCCTTACGCTCCGCCCGTGGCGTGATCGCCACGGAACACGCCCCCCTCCCGTGCTGTGGG
>CAYJGQ010000026.1:19029-23018 GCA_964369885.1 uncultured Oscillospiraceae bacterium | reverse complement strand
AGCGCCACCTTGCCAAGGTGGAGGTAGCGAGTTCGAGCCTCGTAACCCGCTCCACCCGGCGCCATAGCCAAGTGGTAAGGCAGAGGTCTGCAAAACCTTTATTCACCAGTTCAAATCTGGTTGGCGCCTCCAAAAAAATCCTCCGTATTTATACGGAGGATTTTTATTTTTTGTCAGCGGACGAATAAAATAATCAGATTAACTTAAATTTTTTCTTATTTTGACGATTACTACATTGTAGAACCTAAAAAAGGGGTGGAATAATTATATGATGATACAAAACATAGGAAATCAAAACAATATATTAAGACCTCAAATTCAAAACGCAAATATGCAAAACCTTATAAATCAACTAAATGCAGGTGCAGCAAAAAAGCAGAATTTTGATGTTTTGGAGCTAAGCATAGAGGCGCAGGAATTTACAAAAGAAAGCTCCGCCAATAAGGAAAAAGATGAAATTATAAATTCTCAAAGCTCCGAGATGGTTCACAGTGCAAAATGGGGTGAGCATACAAAGGCGGAGTATGCCGAGTTGGCACTGAGCTATCAGCGCAATGACCTTAAAACAATGTCAGATCAAATTGACTATCAGAGGTCTAAATTGGAGTTTACAACCCAAAAAATAGCTGAACTTGAAAACTTCATAAACGGTACAGCTGCTCATAGCGACCCTGATATGACCAAAGAAACGGCAGAAATTTATCTGCACAATTATAAGCAAAGCATAACGGATGATTATGCGAGCTTAACCATCGGAAGATCTCAGCATAATGCAAATGAGCTTGATATGTTGTCGGGTGGGCTTGGGTCAGGGGTGTTTGAGAACAACCTGCACATGCTAAACACCCAAACGTTGGGTCTTGCCAACTTATCAGGTGACCCTGAACAAATTATGAAGGCACTGGACAATGCCTCTAAAATACTCGGGAAAATCACAGCCGACTTAGAAGCTGCTTTTTCTTTGGCGACGGGTGGAAAGGGCTTTGAGGAGCCGGCAAAAAGCTTTAGCATTTTTACAGAAAATTCGGGGTTAGACTTCTTTGCCGCAAGCATGGAAAAGGACTATAAAGTTGTAAACACCATAAGCTTTACAGGCCCGACGCTTGAGGTCGACATTTCCTCAATTGCAGATTTACAAGAAGCCAAGGTAACACAGTAAAATGATTAAGATATATGCAAAATAAGCGGGCGCAGCCTAAGACGCAAAAACAGCCGATGTTATACATCGGCTGTTTTTTTTATGCTGTTTATTACTTCTTTTGCAGTAGGTGGACAGCGTAACCTGCCACCTCCTCCTTTAGGTATACGGCAATGGGGTTGCCGCTTGGGTCATCTCTCTTGGTGGAATAATCAAACTCAAAGCCCTTGCTTTCAAGATAGGCCATGGCTCTTTCCACATGGTTTGTGGCTATGGCAATGTGGCCATGCTTGCCCATGAAGGGGGCTTTTAGCAGCTCAATATACTTATCGGCAAAGAAGGAGCCGTTTGTCTCACGCACCGAGAAACCAAACATAAGATCAAATATGTTGGCCGCCTTACGGGCCTCCTGCTCATTTTCGGTGTTTACGCCAAGGTGAGCAAGCTCAAAGCCCAACATGGCATTTACAGCGCCACGGGTAAGGGCGGTAATTTCATCAAATTTACCCTCGTTTATAAGATCGGCCTTTACCATCCAGGAACCACCGCAGGCCACAATCTTATTAAAGGCAAGGTAGCTGTTTAGATTTTTCTCGCTTATGCCGCCGGTGGGCATAAACTTAAGGCCGGGGTATGGAGCCGATACAGCCTTGATGTAGTCAAGTCCACCGGCCTGCTCGGCGGGGAAAAACTTTACAACATCCAAACCAAGCTCCAAAGCCTGCTCTATGTCCGAGGGGTTGGCGCACCCGGGAACTATGGGCATGTTCTTTTCAAGACAGTAGGCCACAACCTTGGGGTTCAGCCCTGGGGAAACCACAAATTTTGCCCCTGCATCAATGGCACGATCAACCTGATCGGTGGTAAGCACTGTGCCTGCACCCACAAGTACATCGGGGTCGGCCTTGGCAATTCTTCTTATGGCTTCCTCGCCCTGTGCGGTGCGGAAGGTCACCTCGGCGCAGGGCAGACCACCCTCCTTTAAGGCCTTGGCCAGCGGTACAGCCTTTTCAACGTCATCAATCTTTATAACCGGCACAATGCCTATTGTAGAAAGCTTTTTTATTACATCATTCATATCCGTCACTCCCGTTAATAATTTATTTGCAGGGCAAAGTAATGCCCACTACAACAATTAGTATTGCATATTTTACCCCTCATGTCCATATAAAAATGCTATTTTTCCCAGCTTTTTTAGACGATTTTTAGCTAAAAACAATTGCGAATTACTAAAAATACAATTGCCATTTTGTATGTATACAATTTGTGGCTTTTTAAGATTTTACACCCCAAATTTGATTTATAAAGTTAAAACATATTATCGCTGTGCGCTGCATTTTTGCAAAAAGTATTGTGTTTTTACGGGAGGGGCATATATAATAAATACAGAGGAAATAAAAAGGGGGAAATATGATGCGCATGTACGATATTATAGCCAAAAAAAAGGCAGGAAAGCCCCTGCACGATGAGGAAATAAAGTGGGTTGTCCAGGGGTTTACCTCGGGCAGAATACCTGATTATCAGATGTCGGCACTGGCCATGGCCATATGCTTTACGGGCATGAACAGTGCTGAAACCGCAGTTCTTACACGTGCTATGGCCGATTCGGGCGACTGCCTTGACCTTGCGGGTATTGAGGGCATTACGGTGGACAAGCACAGCACAGGTGGTGTGGGGGACAAAACCACCATAGTTGCCGCACCCATGCTGGCTGCCTGTGGGCTTGTGGTGGCCAAGATGTCGGGCAGGGGGCTTGGGTTTACCGGGGGTACAATAGACAAACTCGAGTCGATACCGGGACTGCGCACCGACCTTTCGGGGGAGGAATTTTACCGCCAGGTCAGTGATATTTCGATAGTGTTGGCAGGACAGTCGGCGGTGCTTGCGCCGGCCGATAAAAAGCTTTACGCCCTTCGTGATGTCACGGCCACGGTTGACAGTCTGCCCCTCATTGCCTCATCAATAATGAGCAAAAAATTGGCGGCAGGCTCACGGATAATAGAGCTGGATGTAAAGTGCGGAAGCGGGGCGTTTATGCCAACCCTTGACAGCGCCCTTGAACTGGCAAGCGCCATGGTGGACATAGGTCGGCGCTCGGGCAGGAAGACCTCGGCGGTGGTGAGTGATATGTCACGTCCGCTTGGATTTGCCATAGGCAATGCCCTTGAGGTGGCCGAGGCGGTGCAGACCCTAAAAGGGGGCGGTCCTGATGATTTAAGGGAGCTGTGCGTAGCTCTTGTGGGGGGTGCGCTTTCGGTGGCATACGGCATAGATGAACAAGAGGGCGAGGAACGTGCCCTGCAATCCATCCATGACGGTAGCGCCTACGCCAAGTTGTGCGAGATGGTAAAGGCCCAGGGTGGGGATGTTTGCTGCCTTGAGGACACCGAGCGTCTGCCCAGAGCCGAGATTATGGCCGAGGTGAGATCTTTGGAGGATGGTTACATCACGGCTATGCAGGCCAATGATGTAGGGGTGGCCTCCATGATACTGGGGGCAGGACGGGATACAAAGGAGGCACAAATTGATTTTGGTGCAGGAATTTTACTGCAAAAACAGGTGGGGGACAGGGTGCAAAAAGGCGAGGTGATAGCAAGGTTTTATACTTCGCAGGAAACACAGCTACCCTCGGCCGAGGAGCAGTTTAGGTCGGCGCTGAGTTTTGGGCAGAGCCCACCGCCCAAAACGCCGCTTTTGCTTGCACGGGTGAGCGAGCAGGGTGTGGAGAAATTTTAGCACAGGATGGCATAATCTGCGCACACGCACTGCCCGCACCCCACGGCCACACGGGCCTATCCCATTTCATCAACGCCACCCACGAGGGGGAGGAAAACATGGCGAAGCCGTGTAG
>CAYJGQ010000026.1:0-18929 GCA_964369885.1 uncultured Oscillospiraceae bacterium | reverse complement strand
TGTAGGTGAAGTCACAAAGATATTCTGCCCCTATGGCAAAGCTAACCAAAAAATACGAACAAAAAAGCGGCAACCCCACAGTGTTGCCGCCAATTTTTGCCCACTCAAACCTAACAAAACCCCACGCAGACATAGCAAAAAAAAATCCCCCACAGATGTGGGGGATTTTAAATTAGCCGTTTATTTTTTTCTTCTGATCTCTCATACGCTGGGCATGGTCAAGCTGTGCCTTGCGAATACGCAGACTCTTGGGTGTTACCTCCAACAGCTCATCCTCACCTAAGAACTCAAGGGATTCCTCAAGGGACATCTTGCGGGGGGGGATAAGGCGCAGGGCGTCGTCACTGCCCGAGGCACGCATGTTGGTAACCTGCTTTTTCTTGCATACATTTACCACTACATCCTCGGCCTTGGGGGAGCTACCCACCACCATGCCGGCATAAACCGGTGTGCCGGGATCGATGAACATCGAACCACGTTCCTGAGCATTGTAAATACCGTAGGTTACGGCCTCGCCGGTTTCAAAGGCAACAAGCGAACCGTTTCCACGGCGGACAATTTCACCCTTGTAGGGGCCGTATCCGTGGAATAGCGAGGCCAATATACCCTCGCCACGGGTGTCGGTCATAAACTCACTGCGGTAGCCAAAAAGGCCTCGTGCAGGCACAATGTATTCCATCTTCATGCGGGAACCCATGGGGCTCATGTTTTGCAGCTCACCCTTACGGCTTCCCAACTTCTCCATAACTCCACCCATCCATTCCTCGGGCAGGTCAATAACAAGCTGTTCGTAGGGCTCCTGGGTCACGCCATCAATTTCTTTTAGCAGTACACGGGGGGTGCTAACCTGGAACTCGTAGCCCTCACGCCGCATGGTTTCAATCAATATGGAGATGTGCATCTCGCCACGTCCCAAAACGCGGAAACTCTCGGAGGACTCGGTGTCCTGCACCTGCAACGAAACATCCTTTAGTAGCTCCTTCATAAGGCGCTCACGGATTTGGCGTGAGGTTACAAACTTGCCCTCGCGTCCCGCAAAGGGGCTGTTGTTAACCGAAAAGGTCATCTCAACGGTGGGCTCTGATATCTTTACAAAGGGTAGTGGGGTAAGATCTGCAGGATCACAAACCGTGTTACCAATGTTAAGATGCTCAAGACCCGAGAAACATATGATGTCGCCAACATCGGCCTGCTCGGTGGGAACACGCTGTATACCCTCAAACTGATAAATGGCGGTAATTTTTGCCTTGCCGGTCTGGTCGGGGCGGTGGTAGTCACAAATTGCAACCTCTTGGCCAAGTTTCATCTGGCCACGCTCAATGCGTCCAATGCCCATGCGCCCAACATAAGCGCTGTAATCTATTGAGGATACAAGCACACCAAGGGGGGATGTTTCATCACCCTGGGGTGGGTGAATGTACTCAAGGATGGTTTCAAGTAGGGGGGTAAGGTTTTCTCCCTGCACATGGGGTGCATAGGAAGCTGTGCCTGCTCGGCCCGAACAAAACAGCATGGGGCTGTCAAGCTGGTCATCGGTAGCGCCAAGCTCCATAAGAAGCTCAAGCACCTCGTCGACAACCTCCTTGATGCGGGCATCGGGGCGGTCGATCTTGTTTACTACTACAATTACACGGTGGTCAAGGGCCAACGCCTTGCTAAGCACAAAACGGGTCTGGGGCATGGGACCCTCGGCGGCATCTACAAGTAGCAATACGCCGTCCACCATCTTAAGCACACGCTCCACCTCGCCGCCAAAGTCGGCGTGCCCGGGGGTGTCCACAAGGTTTATTTTTACATCTTTGTAACGGCAGGAGGCATTCTTTGCAAGGATGGTAATACCTCTTTCTCGCTCGAGATCGCCCGAGTCCATGACGCGCTCCTGCACCTCTTGGTTTTCTCTAAATGTTCCACACTGACCCAGCATCTCATCCACAAGGGTGGTCTTGCCATGGTCAACGTGGGCTATAATGGCAATATTACGTAAATCTTCTCGCTTCAAAATATAACTTCCTCTCTGATCGTAGATCGTACCATATGGTTATGGTGTTTCTAAATAAACACCCAAGCTATCATACATGCAAAAGGGGCTAATGTCAATGACCGCAAATATAATAGGAGAATTAGTAAAAAATACAGCCGTAATAACAAAAAAATGAGCTGTTTTGCCACCCAAAAGTCGCATTATTAGGGCTAAACTCAAGGGTCTACACATAGTATTACAAAAGGGTGGGAATACGGCTGTTTTGACCCCCGTGTGAATTGGCCCTCCATTGTTTGGGCAAAATCATTCGTCCTAAGGGCAAAAAAACCAATAATTTTGCCGCAATTTAGAATTTTAAACGGTGTAGATTAGGGCATAAATTACTGTGCTTTGGACAGGTGTTTTTGGGTAAAATCTGCGTATGATGCTTTGTCCGAATATAAGCTGTATTTTGCACCAATGTTTGAATTGCAAACATTTTGATTGTCGAAAGCTGAACTTCTGACAATAAAAGGAAAAAATTATTTATTTTTCACAATTTAATTGTCTTTTTTTGCAAGTTAAAGTCGATTTTACACAATAACCACTTGTGTAAACCGAAACATAATGGTACAATTATTGCAAAGGGAGGTTGAAGAAAATGGACAAAGAAATGCCAATAAATGAGCAAGATATATATTTGTTTCATGAGGGTACAAACTACCGTAGCTGGACCCTCATGGGGGCGCATTTTCACACAAAGGACGGAAGTGACGGTGTAATTTTTCGCACATGGGCACCCAATGCCACCGCTATTCACATTGCAGGCGATTTTAACAACTGGCAAAAGTGGCAGTATCCCATGCAGCGCATATCCGATGCAGGCATGTGGGAAGGGTTTATACCTGAGCTTACAAGCTTTGATAGCTACAAGTTCTTGATTTCCACAGCCGACGGACGTAACTTCTTCAAGGCAGACCCATATGCCTTTCACGCCGAAACCCGACCCAACACAGCCTCCAAAGTGTACGATATAGACGGTTACCGTTGGAAGGATAATAAATGGATGGAAAAGCGTGCCACTGTGAATTTGCATCAGTCGCCGCTTAACATCTATGAAGTGCATATGGGAACATGGAGAATTCATCCAAACGGTGACCTTTACGATTACCGTACCATGGCAGCCCAGCTTGTGCCCTATGTAAAAAGCATGGGTTACACCCACATAGAGCTTCTTCCCATAACCGAACATCCCTTTGATGGCTCGTGGGGTTATCAGGTTACAGGCTTTTTTGCCCCCACCTCCCGCTACGGTACACCGCATGATTTTATGTACTTTGTGGATTGTTGCCACCAGGCAGGCTTAGGTGTTATATGCGACTGGGTGCCGGCCCATTTCCCCAAGGATGCATTTGGCCTGTACGAGTTTGACGGTGGCCCCTGTTACGAGTACTCCGACCCCCAAAAATGGGAGCACACCCAGTGGGGCACAAGGGTATTTGATTTTGGACGCTGCGAGGTACAAAGCTTTTTGGTATCCAGTGCAATGTTCTGGCTTGAGAAGTACCATATAGACGGACTGCGTGTGGATGCTGTGGCCTCAATGCTCTATCTCAATTACGGGCGTGAGGAATGGCAGTGGAGCCCCAACAGCTTTGGTGGCTCGGAAAATCTTGAGTCGGTGGCCTTTCTAAAAAAGCTAAACTCGGCCATACTAAGCGATCACCCCGATGTTATGATGATAGCCGAGGAGTCGACCTCATGGCCGCTTGTAACCCGTCCACCCTACACAGGGGGGCTTGGCTTTAACTTTAAGTGGAATATGGGCTGGATGAACGATACACTTCATTACGCCGAGCTTGACCCGGTCTACCGCGGTTACAACCACGATAAAATTACCTTTAGCATGTTCTACGCCTTTAGCGAGCACTACGTATTGCCAATTTCGCACGACGAGGTTGTACACGGAAAGCACTCACTGCTTGACAAAATGCCGGGCGACTATGCCCAAAAATTTGCGGGAGTTAGGGCCTTCCTTGGGTATATGATGACCCATCCGGGCAAAAAGCTGCTATTTATGGGGCAGGAGTTTGGGCAGTTTATCGAGTGGAATGACTCACAGGAGCTGGACTGGATGCTTTTGGAGTACGAAAGCCACCAAAAGCTATCTGAGTATGTGCGATGCCTAAACCATTTCTACCGCAAAAGTGCACCGCTGTGGCAGGTGGATGACAGTTGGGAGGGCTTTAAGTGGCTTGTGCACGATGACTTTTGCCAAAACGTTGTAGCCTTTACTCGCACAGACGAGGGCGGCAATAACCTTATGGTGGTGTGCAACTTCTCTAATTTGCGTTACGAAAACTACCGCATAGGATTTTCTCCCTCGGCCTACAAGCTGACCACCGTTTTTAACTCGGATGATATTGAGTTTGGAGGATACACCGCCGACACTGCCTCAAGGGTTTATATGTGCGAAAACGAGCCGGCACACGGACACGACTGTTCGGTGGTTCTTGATATACCACCTTTGTCGTTTGCGGTTTACAAACCTTCGGGCAAGGCCCCAAAATCACCAAGGAGTCCTAAAAAGTCAGGATCTAAATGATTTTACATATAAGAAATGAAAAGGTTATTTGTAAGTGTTCTGCGCTTAAACACAAATCAAGGAGGAGAGTAATTTAACGTGAGTGTGAAAAAAGAATGGATCGCCATGCTGTTGGCAGGTGGCCAGGGTAGCCGTTTATATGCGCTAACCCGCAAAATTGCCAAGCCTGCCGTGCCGTTTGGCGGCAAATACAGAATAATCGACTTCCCCCTGTCAAACTGCGTAAACTCAGGCATCAACACCGTGGGTGTGCTAACCCAATACCAACCCCTTGTGCTAAACGAGTACATAGGCAACGGCCAACCCTGGGACCTTGACCGTCAGGATGGTGGCATGTTTGTGTTGCCACCCTACCAAAAGATGGCCGGATCGGATTGGTACACAGGCACGGCCAATGCCATATATCAAAACAAACATTTTATAGAGCGTTACGACCCCGAGTATGTTGTAATTCTATCGGGAGATCACATCTATAAAATGGATTACTCAAAGATGCTGGACTTCCACAAGGAAAAGGGAAGTGCTGCCACCATTGCGGTGCTTGAGGTGCCCATGCATGAAGCCTCGAGATTTGGCATAATGAACACCAATGAGGACATGAGCATCTACGAGTTTGAGGAAAAACCCGCAAACCCCAAGAGTAACCTTGCCTCCATGGGTATATATATCTTTAATTGGCCGGTACTGCGCAGCTACCTGCAGGCCGACGAACTTGACAAAAACTCCAGCAAGGACTTTGGCAAAAACGTAATACCCGCCATGCTGGCAGGCGGAGAGCCCATGTATGCCTACCCCTTCTCGGGCTATTGGAAGGATGTTGGCACCATTGAAAGCCTGTGGGAGGCCAACATGGACCTTCTAAATCCCGCAGTACCCTTGGAGCTTTATGACGCCGATTGGCGCATATCCACCCGAAGCCCTGTACTGCCCCCCCACTACATGGCACCGGGGGCACAGGTGCAAAACTCAATGGTTACCGAGGGCAGCCATATTGCAGGTCAGGTGGATTTTTCCATCATATTTGCTGGCGTAACCATAGAGGAGGGGGCGGTTGTAAGAGATTCGATACTTATGCCCGGCTGTGTTATAAAGGCCGGTGCCCGCATTGAATATGCCATTATTGCCGAGGATGTTTGCATAGGCAAAAATGCCGTGGTAGGCAGCCGCCCCGAGAATACAGATGACAAGGAAAACTGGGGCATTACGGTCATAGGAGATGGTGTCTGCATAGAGGATGATGCAGTTGTGCCGGCAAAATCTATGATCGAGCAAACGGAGGAGGCGTGAGGCATGAATAAAAATAAAATTACAGGTATAATTTTTTCCAACATGCATGACGAAAATGTGGGCGCCCTCACCTCCAGCCGCACCATGGGCTCTATACCCTTTGGTGGTAGATACAGACTTGTGGATTTTGTGTTATCCGGCATGGTAAACGCAGGCATGTCCAGCGTTGGCATAATAACAAAATACAACTATCAGTCACTTATGGATCATGTGGGTAGCGGTCGCCCTTGGGACCTTGCCCGCAAAAGAGGCGGACTTGCCATACTTTCGCCCTACTCCAGACTTGGCTCGGGCGGTGGTATATATCGTGGTAGTGCCGAGGCACTGGCCGGCCACCTTGGCTACATAAAGGATCTAAATTCCACCTACATATGCCTGAGCGACTGCGACGTGGTGGCAAATGTGGACTACCGCGCCGTGCTTGAACAGCACCAAAAAACCGAGGCCGACATAACCATTGTTTGCCGTAAAATGCCACTTCAGGGTCATACTCGTGATATTGCTCACGCCGAATTTGACTCAAGCGGCAGATTGTGTGACCTTACCATAAACCCCACCGACAGGGTTGAGGGCAATGTGTACCTAAACATGCTTGTTATGAACCGTGAAATGCTAATACGCCTTGTTGAGAACTGCTACTCACACGGTAAGTTTTCGGTGACCCAGCATATTCTTCAGGAAAAGATGCAGGAACTTAAAATTTACGAATACCAGCAGCCCGGATTTTGTCAGCGTATAGGCGACATGCAGAGCTACTTTGCCGCCAATATGACACTGCTTGATCCCAAGGTGCGGGGTGATCTTTTCCCCGATGATCTGCCGGTTTATACAAAAAGTCGTGACGGGGTGCCAACAAAGTATGGCCTAAAGTCGCAGGTTTCAAACTCCTTGGTGGCCGACGGATGCATAATTAAGGGACGTGTGGAAAACTGCATTGTATTTCGTGGTGTGCGCATAGGAGAGGGAGCTGTGGTGAAAAACAGCATATTAATGCAGAGCACCATGGTAAGCGAAAACGCAAACCTTGACTATGTGATAACCGATAAAAATGTGGTAGTACAGTCCAACAGGGTATTGTGTGGATACAAAACCATACCGGTATACCTTGAAAAGGGCTCGAATGTTTAAGGAGTAATAATGCTATAGGCTTTTGATGAATGGGAGGAATATAAATGAAAATTTTATTTGTTGCAAGTGAAGTTCGCCCGTTTGTTTCTTCCGGAGGGCTTGCCGATGTGGCAGGTGCCCTGCCCGGTGCATTGTGCAAAAAAGGCATTGATTGCAGAGTGGTATTGCCGCTTTACGGCAGTATTGATCAAAGCTTTAGAGAAAAAATGAAGTTTGTCAGAGCTTTTGATGTTCAGCTTAGTTGGCGTAGCCAGTACTGTGGCGTTTTCCAGTATGATTTGGATGGCGTTACCTACTACTTCCTTGACAACGAGTACTACTTCAAAAGAAACGGTTTGTACGGTTTTTATGACGACGCCGAGCGCTTTGCCTTTTTCTCAAAAGCAGTGCTTGACATGGTGACCAAAGGGGATTTTGCCCCCGACCTTATACACTGCAACGATTGGCAGACCGCCATGCTACCCGTCTACCTAAATACCTTCTACCGCAGAAATGAAAAACTTACCCGCACCCGCATTTTGTTTACCATTCACAACATTCAGTACCAAGGGCAGTACGGTATGCAGATGATGTACGATGTGCTTGGCCTGCCCGAGAGCAAGAGTGGCACCATGGAGTATGACGGAAGCCTAAATATGATGAAGGCTGCTATATCCCAAAGTGATATGGTGTCGACCGTAAGCCCCTCCTATGCAGGGGAAATTCTTGACCCGTGGTACAGCTACGGTCTGGACAGATACCTGCGTGATCAAAAGTACAAGTTAACAGGTATACTAAACGGCATAGACACCACCACACTAAACCCCAAGACCGACCCCGCACTAATCGCCCATTACTCTAAGGACAATATAGAGGACAAGGCGCTAAACAAAAAAGAAATTCAGCGCATAATGAAGATTGACCAAGATCCTGATATGTTCCTTGTGGGCATGGTCACCCGTCTTGTTGCACCCAAGGGGCTTGATCTTGTAAAGTACATACTTGACGAGATGATGACCCAGTATGAGGATTTCTCGCTTGTTATGCTTGGCACGGGCGATCCTTTTTATGAGAACTTCTTTAAGGAGGCCCAGTCGCGTTGGCCCGGAAGGGTTGGGGTGCGCATTGGTTTTGTACCCGACATCGCTGCTAAAATTTATGCCGGCGCAGATGCCTTCCTAATGCCCTCCAAAACCGAGCCCTGCGGCCTTGCCCAGATGGTGTCCCTGCGCTACGGCACAATACCAATTGTGCGTGAGACAGGTGGTCTTAAGGACAGCATAAAGGATCTTGGCGAAAAGGGTGGCAACGGCTTTACATTTAAGAGCTACAATGCCCACGACATGATGGGGGCATTGCTGCGATGCAAGGCCCTGTATGAGGACCGTGCCGCCTGGAAAAAGGCCGTACTAATGGCCTTGAAACAGGATTTTGGATGGAATGCCTCGGCCGAGGAATACCGCTCGCTTTATAAACGTATTCTTGGCTAAGACAGCTTAATATCAACATAAAAAGCAGGTGCTGTGAAATTTTCACAGCACCTGCTTTGTGGTTTAAGTTGAGTCTTGTGAACCTGCTTTTTCCCCCCGGCCAAGCGGCGGCCCTCGCTGGGAATAAGCCCGCACAAAACCCCACTGTGCGGGCAACATCCCACCTCGGCCCTTGCAGGCCGAAAGCAAAAATCATGTCCACTGCCCTGCCAAAATTATTCTGCAAGAAGTGTGACGGTCACATCAAATGTGCTCTCGGGCTCGCCACGATACTCCATACGATAGATGCTAAGGGTTACCTGATCACCCGGAACCTTGTCATCAAGAGCGTTTGCCACGTCATCAAAATCGGCCACCGACTGTCCGTCAACTGCGGTGATGATATCGCCTGCAACCTCGCCGGTGCGAAGTCCGAGTGTCGAGATGTCGGCATCGGGATCGGTAGACATTATCATGATGCCCTGAGGAAGCTGGTAGTACTGGGAGTAGTTCATAGAGATGCTAACACCTGTAATTCCAAGGCGTGCACGATCAACCACGCGGCCGTGCTCTATGAGCTGATCTATAATTGGTACAGCATCGTTGATGGGAATAGAGAAGCCGATGCCCTCAAATTCTGTATCTACAAGTTTAGAGGTGTTTATGCCTATTACCTGACCATACTGGTTAAGCAGTGGACCCCCCGAGTTGCCGGGGTTGATGGCAGCGTCGGTTTGCAGGCAGTTGATGGAGTACCCCTCACTTGAGGTTTTTACCTCACGATCAAGTCCCGATACAACGCCCTGCGACAGGCTGTTGCTCAGATCCTCGCCGCCGGGATAACCGATGGCTATTACGGTTTCGCCAATTTCAAGCTGATCCGAGTTGCCAAATTGAGCATAGGCAAGGTTTTCGGCATCAATTTTAAGGACGGCAAGGTCGGTGCGGGAGTCAAAACCTACAAGCCAGGCCTCCTTGCGTGTGCCGTCGGACAGTACAACCTCAAAGCTATCGCTGGCGGTGCCGTCGGGCAGGGTTACAACATGGGCATTGGTGGCAATGTAGCCATCCTCAGAAATTATAATTCCGCTACCCGATCCGCTGTACATCTGCCCCTGATAGGAGCCGTACTGGAACACACCAACAACAACGGGGGTTACACGGCGAGCAATCTCGGGGGTGGAAAGTCGGCCGTCGTCCGAAATTACTATATTTTCCTCTTCGATGGGCTTATCCTGAAGTTCAAGCCCTGGAAGCTGAACATCGCCACCGCCTGCGCTGTTTGAGGTGTCAGGAGTGGGGGTGAGAGATTGGATGGAACCACTGCTTGTGCCCAATACCGAGTATATACCAATGCCGGCCAAGAACAAAACGCCTACCAGCAGTACCGAGCATAGAAGCACCGTGAAAACCACAAGTCCTCGGTTGCGCTTAGGGGGCTTGTTGCCGCCCGGGGCGGTGTACTGGGAATAGTTCCACTGACCGGGGTTTTGGCCGGAGTTATTGTTTCCGGGCTGAGAGGGGGTGTAATAATATGGTGCGTTTTCTTGGCTTGGTTGTTGGGGGTAGGAGGTTTGCTGCGCAGCAGGTGGGGGAGTGGGGGTGTTAGGTTGGGCCTGATGTTCATAACCCTGCTCGGTGGGGTGCTGATTACCTGCGTTTTGCGCATCATTTTGTTGGTCGTTTTGTGGGTTGTTGTTCTCCTGGTTGTTGTTTGGATAATCGTTCATAATTGTACCTCCGTTATGAAAACCGCATGGCCTGGTGGTGGCGGTTAATATTGTTTAATAAGAGTATAACCGAAAAATGTTAAGAGAGAATAAACAATGTTTGATACTTTTTGCAAAATTTATTATAAATGTATGAATTAATATGGAATTTTGGCTGTTTGAGGGGCGGTTTACAGCCCGGCACAAAATATAATAGATTTAGCCGTGCTTATCGCCCGTGTCCTTTTGGGTGGGTTTTATGGCCTTTTCAGCCCAGCGGAAGAGCCCGCCCTCCTTTTGTGGAGGTGGTGGCTGCACGGGGGGTGGCGACTGCACAAAAGAAGGTAACGAGAAAGCAAATGTCGAATACTCGCCCACAACACTTGATACAGTGATATTGCCATCCATAAAGCCGAGTATTGTTTTTACAAGGTAGAGCCCAAGGCCAACACCGGTCTTGTCAAGCCCACGGGATTTATCCGACTTATAAAAACGCTCAAAAAGTTTTGGAAGCTCCTCCTTTGGTATGCCCTCGCCCGAGTTTTTTACCTCTGCCACCACAACATCCTGAACATTGCGGAAGCTAAACTCAATATAACCGCCTACATTTACAAACTTTACGGCGTTTTCCACCAAGTTATACACCACCTGGTGGGTAAGATCGCTGTCGGCATACACCATAACACGGGGGGTGTCAAGTCCACGTATTTCGATCTGTTTTGCATCTAAATTAGGCTCGAAAATCAGCACGGTGTTTATAAACAATTCGGTAAGGTCCACGGGTTGTGGGGAGAGGGTCATCTCGCCGGCCTCTATGCGGGAGAGGCTAAGCATAGAGCGCACCAGGCGGGACAGACGCTTTGTTTCGGTTGAAACTATCTCAAGGTAGTGAGACTGACGCTCGGGCGGTATTGTGCCATCAAGGATGCCGTCAACAAAGCCCGAAATTGTGGTCATGGGGGTTTTAAGCTCGTGGGAGACATTGGCCACAAAGGAGCGGCGCATGGCCTCAGAGGAAGAAAGGTGCGTGGCCATACTGTTTAGCGAACGGGAAATATCACCTATTTCATCGTTTGATTCATTTGGTATTTGCATGGAAAAATCACCGTTTGAAAAACGCTTTGTGGCGGCCGAAATCTGCATAAGTGGTTGGGAAAGTTGTTTTGAAAAGTAGGATACCAATACCGAGGCCACAAGCAGTGCCCCAAGTGCACTCAGGACAAATAGGCCAAGCATATCACCTAAAAATACACTTAGAGCTGCGGCGTCCGAGCTTGCAAAAACCGCCCCCACAACCTCTCCGGTCTGCTCATTTAACAGGGGTTTGCCTACAATAAAGTGAGATCTGCTATATATGCCACCAAAGTTGCCAAGGGTGCTGTACTCGCCTGTGGCCACCATGTCCATTATTTCATCGGGCACAAGGTAGTTCATGTGCACACACTCGGTACCCTCGGAGCAAAGCAGGGTGCGCCCCTGAGAGTCCACAAGCAAAATGTCCGATTGCAGGGTGTGGCTAAGTGCCCCATAAAGCGGATCAAGGGCGCTTGCATGCACAAATTGGTAGTTTGAAAGACGGTAGTCGGCTTGGGTTATGGCCACCGCCTGATTTAGGTTGTTGGAAAGCAGTTCAAATCGATCGTCCCTAAAATGCCTTGAAACAAATAGCAGTAGTATTATGCCCAAAAAGAATATGCTAAAGATAAGCAGTAGGGTTGTGGTGCGAAAATATTTTGCAAATATTCCGTCCTTCAATTTGCACCTCCAAAATTAAGGCCTATGTGTAGGCTGTGATGGTCGGCGTGTTATCCTAAAACAGCACCTGCCACCACATTCAGGGGCAGGCGCCGATATTTATTAGACATTTATGCGGCCGACTGTGGCCAAAAATAAATTAATGTGGTTTTATTTGGATTCAAATTTGTAACCCACGCCCCACACGGTTTTTAGTGTCCAAGCCTCCGACACTCCTTCAAGCTTTTCACGCAGGCGCTTTATATGCACATCAACGGTGCGGCTGTCGCCGTAGTACTCAAAGCCCCAAACCTCGTCAAGAAGTTGGTCGCGGGTGTAAACCCTGTTGGGATTGGAGGCAAGGTGGAAAAGTAGCTCCAACTCCTTTGGGGGGGCGTCGACAACATTGCCGTCAACCGTAAGCTCATAACGGGTCATGTTTACAACCAGCTTGTCGTAGGACACCTCCTTGATCTCCTCGCCCGAGGAGGAACCCTTGCCCACACGGCGCATAACCGCCTTAATGCGGGCCACAATTTCCTTTGCATCAAAGGGTTTTACAACGTAGTCATCGGCGCCAAGCTCAAGCCCCAGCACCTTATCAAAGGTTTCGCCCTTTGCGGTTATCATTATAATGGGGCAGTCCGACTTGCGGCGTATCTCACGGCAAACCTGCCAACCGTCAAGCTGGGGCATCATTATGTCAAGCAGCACAAGGTCGGGAGATTCGGCAGAAAATTTGGCCACGGCCTCCTCGCCGTTTGAGGCAAGCACCACCGTGAAGTTTTCCTTCTCAAGGTAAAGGCGAATAAGTTCGCATATATTCTGATCATCATCTGCTACCAATATTTTTCCCATAGACATTTTAAGTTCCCCCTCTTTTCATTAGATGTTACATTTAAGTGTATAATTTGTAGTTTTACAAATTATATATCACAGGGTCTTAGATTAAGTGAAAAAACTGCAAACAAATATGAAATTTTTATATATTTATATGTTTTTATACAAATACACACACTAATTATACCCTCAATTAATTCACAATACAAGCAAAACCGTCATTATGGGCTGTGTAATGCGCTGTTTTGTTATGTCTGCTTTGCTTTTTGCCCCATTTGTGCTATAATACCGACGATAATACTTAAAGCGAGAGGAACAAACATATGAAATTAGGTATAGTGGGTCTGCCCAACGTGGGGAAATCGACCCTGTTTAACGCCATAACCAACGCAGGTGCCCAGTCGGCCAACTACCCCTTTTGCACAATAGAGCCCAATGTTGGCATGGTGGCAGTGCCCGACAGCCGCCTGCAGGCACTGGCCGAGATGTATTCCCCCGACAAGATAACCCCTGCCACGGTGGAATTTGTGGACATTGCAGGGCTTGTAAAGGGCGCCTCGCAGGGTGAGGGACTTGGCAATAAATTTTTGTCCCACATACGCCAGGTTGATGCCATTGTACATGTGGTGCGCTGTTTTGAAAACGACGAAATAGTTCATGTGGACGGCGAAATTGGCCCTGCAAGGGATATTGAAACCATAAATACCGAGCTTGTGCTCTCCGACCTTGAAATGATAGATCGCCGTATTGATAAATCGAGCAAGGCGGCCAAGGGTGATAAGAAATACGCCATAGAGGTGGCACTGCTTGAGCGCCTGAAGGCCCACCTAAACGAGGGTATGTCGGCCCGCGCCTTTGACTGCACCGAGGATGAAGCCGAGATAATTGCGCAGGTGTCGCTACTCTCGCTAAAGCCTATAATTTACGCCGCCAATATGAGCGAAACCGACCTTGTGGAAGATGTTGGCAAAAACCCTCGTTATTGCGAAGTGGCCGAGATAGCCGCCGCCGAATCGGCACAGGTTATACCCATTTGCGGACGCATGGAGGAGGAAATAGCCGACCTTACCCCCGAGGAAAAAATGATGTTCCTAAACGATGTGGGACTGGCCGAAAGCGGTCTTGATCGCCTTATAAAGGCAGGCTATGCACTGCTTGGACTTATATCCTACCTCACAGCCGGCAAGCCCGAGGTGCGGGCATGGACCATCGAAAACGGCACCAAGGCTCCACAGGCGGCCGGAAAAATACACACCGACTTTGAGCGCGGATTTATTCGTGCAGAGGTAGTATCCTTTGAGGATTTGATGAGCTGTGGCTCGGTGGCCGCCGCCAAAGAGAAGGGGCTTTACCGCTCCGAGGGCAAGGAATATGTATTCCGTGATGGCGACGTGGTTCTATTTAGATTTAACGTGTAATAACCGTAGATATAGGCCGTCTGCCCCCAAATGGGGGTGGGCGGTCTTTTGTGTGGCAGGCATTTTTGGGAGCTATATTGTTTTAAGGCAGGGGGGTTATCTTTTTTTACACCATTTCCTCGGCCTATACATATAAAAATTATAATCCTTGGCAAAGGGGCAAAAAAGGATGTGGGGGTGTGTGCATCGGTGTAAAGCGCCCACCATTATAAAACCGATATGTCGACCATAAAACCCACTTAAACTATACAGTACAGCCTGCGGTAAGCAGTGGGTGAGGGCCCCTATTAATTATGGTTGTCCACATAGGTGCAGATGTGATATAATACTATGGATATGGTATTATTGGCATAGGTCTGAAATTTTAGCGGCAAAGGGGTTTTGGTTTTGATAATTCTGGGAATTGACCCCGGCTATGCCACCGTGGGATGGGGTGTTGTGGAGCACAAATACGGCAAATTTGCCTGCATAGGCTACGGGGCAATAATAACTCCACCCAGCGATGATTTCCCACAGCGCCTACTTAAAATATACGAGGATATGGGGCAACTGCTGGCCAAGGCAAACCCCGATGCCATGGCGGTGGAACAACTTTTTTTTACCAACAACAAGACCACCGGTATAGGGGTGGCGCAGGCCAGGGGCGTTATACTGTTGGCGGCGGCCGAGAAGGGGCTTTTGGTGCAGGAGTACACCCCAATGCAGGTAAAGCAGGGGGTTACGGGCTACGGTGCCGCACGCAAGCAGCAGGTTATGGAGATGACCCGTCGACTGTTATCCCTGCCAAAACCGCCCAAACCCGACGATGCCGCCGATGCTCTGGCGGTGGCTATATGTCACGCACATGCGGGTAGCTCGGCCCTTACTAAGTACCTATAGGAGGAAAAACCATGATATATAGTTTGTCGGGACGGCTTATAATAAAGGAAGCGGCCGCCATAGTTGTGGAGTGCGGTGGCGTGGGTTACCGCTGTGGTGCACCACTTAGAACGGTGCAAGAACTGCCCTCGGTGGGAGAGCAGGTGACGGTTTTTACCCACATGAGTGTCAGGGAGGATGCCATAGAGCTTTTTGCATTTTCGGATGAGGGGGAACTTGACTGCTTTCGCAGGTTGATATCGGTGTCGGGGGTAGGTGGCAAGGTGGCGCTTAGCATTCTTGCACAGATGTCGCCCGACCAACTTATATTATATATAATGACCGAGGATATAAAGGCCATTACCAAAGCGCCGGGGGTTGGCGCAAAGCTTGCAAAGCGCATTGTGCTGGAGCTAAAGGACAAGCTTGACCCTCAGGCCGTAGCAGATGGCGTGAGTGCAGGGGAGCTGGGCGCGGCTATGTCGGGAACCATGCAGAGCGAGGCCATAAGCGCACTGGTGGCACTGGGTTACACCCCGTCCGAGGCCGCCACCGCCGTGGCAGGGCTTGACCCCACCTTGTCGGTGGAGGAAATTATACGCACTGCCCTGCGCCGCATAGGTAGCAGATAATTATATAAACAACCGCAAAGGAGGGCGCATACAAAATGGCAGAATTTGATATGGATTTTGAAAACCGCATAGTGGCACCGGAGTACCACGGTGAGGATGTGGATGGCGATAACTCACTGCGTCCCAAAACACTTGCGGAGTATATAGGGCAGGATAAGGCCAAGGAGAATTTGTCCATTTATATTGAGGCCGCCAGACGACGTGGAGAACCGCTTGACCACACCCTGATTTATGGGCCGCCGGGTCTTGGCAAAACCACCCTTGCAGGCATAATAGCTGCCGAGATGCAGGGCAACATACGCATAACCTCCGGCCCTGCCATAGAGCGTCCGGGCGACTTGGCGGCACTGCTCTCCAATTTGGCCGAGGGTGATGTGCTGTTTATCGACGAGATACACCGTCTTAACCGCAGTGTTGAGGAGGTGCTGTATCCTGCGATGGAGGATTTTGCACTGGATATAATAATAGGCAAGGGGCCTTCGGCACGTTCGATACGCATTGATCTTCCCCGCTTTACCCTTGTGGGTGCCACCACCCGTGCAGGTGGACTTACAGCACCGCTTAGGGACCGCTTTGGGGTTATACTGCGGCTGGAGCTTTACACCCCCGAGGAACTTGGGCAAATTGTGCGGCGCAGTGCCGGTATACTTGATATAGACTGTGACCAAAACGGTGCAAAGGAACTTGCCACCCGTAGCAGGGGCACACCCCGAATTGCAAACCGTTTTTTGCGCAGAGTGCGTGACTTTGCGCAGGTGCTTGGGGATGGCGCAATAACACAGCAAATAGCCTCGAAGGCCTTGGATAGACTTGAGGTTGATGCACTGGGGCTTGATAATATAGACAGGCTTATTCTCTCTACCATCATACAAAACTACGCAGGTGGGCCTGTGGGACTGGACACACTGGCCGCCGCAGTGGGGGAGGAATCGGTAACAATAGAGGATGTTTACGAGCCGTATCTTATGCAGGTGGGATTTTTAAGCCGCACCTCACGGGGGCGATGTGTCACGGTGGGTGGATATAAACACCTTGGACTTGCACCACCAAATGAGCAGGCAGCTGCCCAACAACTAAAGTTTTAACATAAGGAGAAAATATCATGCGTGTGGCCGACGGTTGGCAGGATTACGAAATTATAGATACCTCGGGTGGGGAAAAACTTGAAAGGTGGGGGAAAACCCTGCTAATTCGCCCCGATCCGCAAATAATATGGAATACACCCAAAGGCGATATGTGGAATAAGGCGGCCGCACGTTACTGCCGTTCCCAAAGCGGTGGCGGCCATTGGGAAGTAAAAAACCTGAAGGCACAGCAGTGGGAGCTGTCATATAAAAAATTGTCGTTTCACATTCGCCCCACAGGATTTAAGCATACCGGCCTTTTCCCCGAGCAGGCTGTAAACTGGGACATGTTGTCCGATATTATAGCCAAGGCAGGCCGCCCCATAAACGTGCTAAACCTTTTTGCGTATACAGGTGGGGCAACCCTGGCCTGTGCGGCGGCAGGGGCCAAGGTGTGTCATGTGGATGCCTCAAAGGGTATGGTAAACTGGGCGCGGGAGAATGCAGAGCTTTCGGGACTGACTGATAGGCCAATACGATGGATTGTGGACGACTGCGCCAAGTTTGTAGAGCGTGAACTGCGCCGAGGTGTGAAGTACGATGCCATTATAATGGACCCTCCCTCCTACGGCCGTGGGCCGGGGGGTGAGGTTTGGAAACTTGAGGACAACATACACTCCTTGGTGTCGCTTTGTATGGGTGTGCTGTCGCCCGATCCTTTGTTTTTCCTAATTAACTCCTACACCACAGGTCTGCCACCTGCCGTTATGGAATACATCCTTGGGGTGACGGTGGATAAAAAATTCCCGGGGGAGCTTTCCTCATCTGAGATAGGTCTGCCGGTTGAACATACGGGGCTTGTGCTTCCCTGCGGAAACACCGCAATTTGGCGAAGATAACAATAAATGCAACATCAGCGAAAGGGCTAATGCGTGATGCAAAACGAAATGATACAGGTAAAAGACGTCACATTTAAGTATAATCCACAAGACCAGCTGGCACAGCTTGTGTTGGGAGGGGTAAGCCTTGATATAGGGGCAGGGGAATTTGTGTCGATACTTGGGCATAATGGTTCGGGTAAATCCACCCTTGCAAAGCACCTAAATGCTGTACTACTACCCATGGGTGGCAGTGTGCTGGTAAAGGGCATAGATACCTTGGACGAAGAAAGACTGTTTGATGTGCGCCAGACGGTGGGCATGGTTTTTCAAAATCCCGACAACCAGATTGTTGCTACGATTGTGGAGGAGGATGTGGCCTTTGCCCTTGAAAACATAGGGGTGCCACCTGCCGATATTCGCCGTAGGGTGGACGAGGCGCTTATGGCGGTGGGAATGTATGACTACCGAGAACACTCGCCCCATCAGCTTTCGGGCGGACAGAAACAACGTGTGGCCATAGCAGGTATAATTGCCATGCGCCCCGACTGCATTGTGCTGGACGAACCCACCGCAATGCTGGACCCCAAGGGGCGCCAAGAGGTGCTGGACACCATTAAAAAACTTGGGGATGAGGGTATTACGGTGGTGCTTATAACCCACTATATGGAGGAGGCCGCCCAGACCGATAGGGTGGTGGTTATGGAGGGCGGCAGGGTGATACTTGATGGCACTCCATATGAGGTGTTTTCCCATGTGGATGAGCTAAAGGCGGTGGGGCTTGATGTTCCGCAGGCCACCGAGCTTGCCCATGAACTGCGCCGTGCAGGTTGGAATATACCTGGGCAGATCATAACCGAGCAGGAATGCATAGAGGCCATAAAAAATGCGCTAAACAATATAGGGACGTAACCGCCAAAAGCAACATCTACCAAAATTTGTAGTGCAGTGGCAGATATTATCACAGGCGAGCCTTCGTCGGATTGGAGAACATAATGGCAGCCATTACAATTGAGCATCTTTCCCATGTGTATTCGCAGGGAACCCCCTTTGAAAAAAAGGCGGTGGATGATGTCAGTTTGGAGATAAACGAGGGGGAGTTTGTGGGGGTTATTGGCCACACAGGCTCGGGTAAATCCACCCTTATACAGCATTTTAACGGTCTTTTGCGCCCAACAAGCGGTAGGGTGCTAATAGATGGGCAGGATATTTGGGCCGAACCCAAAAAAATACGCCGCTTTAGATTTATGGTGGGGCTGGTATTTCAGTACCCCGAATACCAACTTTTTGAGGAAACGGTGGAAAAGGATATTGCCTTTGGCCCGTCCAATATGGGGCTTACCCCTGCCGAGATTGAGCAAAGGGTGC
>CAYJGQ010000025.1:3680-23551 GCA_964369885.1 uncultured Oscillospiraceae bacterium | reverse complement strand
GCGCCGCCTCCCCCGAGGGGGAGGAAACACGACGAAGTCGTGTGGGAGGGGGGAGAGTTCCGCCGCGACCACGCGGCCGCCGCCTCCCCCGAGGGGGAGGAGACACAACGAAGTCGTGTGGGAGGGGGGAGAGTCCGGTGCGACCACGCGGCCGCCGCCTCCCCCCGAGGGGGAGGAGACACAACGAAGTCGTGTGGGAGGGGGGAGAGTCCGGTGCGGTCACGCAGGGGGGGAGAGTTCTGCCGCGACCACGCACCCTGCAAAAACAAATTCATTTCATTTGCTTAAAACCCTATAAATTTGAGAATAATTATCTCAAATAATTTTCAAAACTAACCATATACAGGCACAAAAAATTCTTTTGCCCACAGCTATTTTGTTACTTTTATTTTGCATTCATCCGTGGTATAATAACTGAGATATAAGAATCTTACTATATTTCGAGCTTATTCGACACTATAATTATATCTACTTGCGATACATAGACTACAAAGAATTTTTATGGTTCTGTGGTAGTGCTGTGCAGCCGCCGTCACATAGGACGGCCAAAACACCCCAAAAGGGAGGGTAATTTTTTGGAAAAACTTTTTATAACCGGTGGAAACGAACTATTTGGTGAGGTGGAAATAAGCGGCGCAAAAAATGCGGCAGTCGCTATAATTCCCGCCACACTGCTTGCACGCGGTGTTTGCGTAATTGAGAACATTCCCAACATCAGCGACGTAACCGCACTTTTTCACATACTCACCGAGCTTGGTGCAAAGGTTAGAATAATAGACAAACTAACAGCCGAGATTGACACCACCAACATGACCGAGCCCGTGGTGCCCTACGAGCTTACACGAATTATGCGGGCCTCCTACTACTTTTTAGGTGGTCTGCTTGGTCGTTGTAGCAAGGCCAGTGTGTCCATGCCGGGCGGTTGCCACTTTGGTGTGCGCCCCATCAACCTTCACATTATGGGCTTTGAGGCCATGGGTGCTGAGGTATCAATAGATGGCGGCATGATAAACGCTGTGGCCGAGAACCTAACAGGCGCTCATATTTATTTTGATCAGGTATCGGTTGGAGCTACAATTAACCTAATGTTGGCCGCCGTGCGTGCAAAGGGCATGACGGTGCTTGAGAACGCCGCCAAAGAACCCCATATAGTTGACCTTGCAAACTTTCTAAACTCCATGGGTGCGGATGTGCGTGGCGCCGGCACCGATGTTATCAAAATAAACGGTGTAGATGTTATGCATGGCTCGACATACAGCATAATCCCCGACCAAATAGAGGCCGGCACCTACATGGCGGCGGCAGCGGCAGCCGGTGGTGATGTGCTTATAAAAAATGTAATTCCCAAACACCTTGAGGCCATAACCACAAAACTTGAGGCGGCCGGCGCAGAGGTAACCATCTATGACGATGCCCTGCGTGTCTGCCGTGACTCCAAGGTACCCCTTCAAAGCATAAACATAAAAACCATGCCCCACCCGGGTTTTCCCACCGACATGCAGCCACAAATTACCGCCATGCTAACAGGAGCTGAGGGCACAAGCATAGTCACCGAGGGTGTGTGGGACAACCGCTTTAGATATGTAGATGAGCTTTTGCGCCTTGGTGCAAACATTCAGGTAGATGGCAAGGTAGCTGTAATAATGGGTCCATCAAACCTAACGGCCGCACCTGTAAAGGCCACCGACCTGCGTGCAGGGGCTGCGGTTGTAATAGCGGCGCTTTCGGCCAGCGGCACCACCGAAATTGAGGATATCGAGCATATTGAGCGTGGATATGATGACCTTGTGGGCAAGCTCACGGCACTTGGTGCCGACATCTCACGCAGGGTGTTCCCAGATGATGCCGACATTCAAAAAGCTCAATAATAACATCTTTTGTAAATACAGACAGGCTCTGTCTTACTAAACGGCATAATATGCGGGAGCTTCTTTGGGGCTCCCTCTTGCCTTTTGAGCGTATTTTTAGTTGTAAGGAGCAGCAATGGCAAAATTTTGTGCACTGTACAGCAGTAGCAGTGGTAACAGCTTTTATGTATCATCGGGTGGAGATTCCCTCTTAATAGATGCAGGGACAAGTTGCAAGGCTATACTTACCGCCTTGGCACAGCAAAACCTAAGCACCGACACGCTTCGTGGAATTTTAATAACCCACGAACATATAGATCACGTCAAGGGTCTAAAGGTTTTGTTAAAACGCCTAAAGCTCCCCATCTACTCCTCTGTGGGAACCTGCGACGCCCTCATAAGTGGCGATCTTGTCCCCCCCGACGCCACCCTCATCCCAATAGAAAATACCTTTGAAATAGGCAGTATGAACATCACCCCCTTTGACATACCACACGATGCCCGTCAACCATTTGGTTTTGTAATTAAAACCTCGCAGGGGGAAAAGATAGGATTTGCCACCGACCTTGGCTACATAACCCCCGAGGTGGAAAAGGCTCTGACGGGTTGCACCTTGGTGGCCATAGAATCAAACTATGACGACTTCAGCCTGCGCTGTAGCCCCTACCCCGCCTTTTTAAAGGAGCGTGTGGCCTCAAGGTGGGGGCACCTGTCAAATGCACACTGTGCCACACAATGCCAAAAGCTCATAAGCAGTGGTACAACCCGTTTGGTGCTCTGTCACCTTAGCAAAGAGAATAACACCCCCACCCTGGCTCGCGAATCGGTTATAAACCACCTCGCCGGTGCCGGTTGGACCGAGGGCAGGGACTACATATTGCAGGTGGCGCAAAAAAGCATGGTTTCACCGGTGCTGACAATTTAGCCGTTTATCTATTAAACATCTCCGCATTGCAAGGCCGTGTGGAATAGGAGCTTTTTTATGCAAAGCATTTTAATATTAGCCGTGGGAAAACTCAGCGAAACTTGGTGGCAACAATCGGCCGCCGAGTATAAAAAACGCCTTGACGGATTTTGCCGTATTCAAATTACCGAGATACCCGAACACCGCCTGCCAAACGACCCCTCAACTGCCCAAATTGAGGAGGGACTTGTGGCCGAGGGCAAGAAAATTATCTCCCTCATTCCAAAGGGGAGCTATGTAATCCCCATGTGCATTGAGGGGAAAACCATATCTTCCACCGACCTTGCTACCCGCATTTCACAACTTGGCGTGCAGGGGCGCAGTCACATTACACTGATAATAGGCGGCTCGTTTGGGCTGTGGGATGAGGTAAAGGCTCGTGGAGATTTGAGGCTTTCCATCTCCCCCATGACATTTCCCCACCAACTTGCCCGCATAATGTTACTCGAACAGCTCTACCGTGCCTTTTCTATAAATGCCTCCACCAAGTATCATAAATAGTAACACCTAAAGGGGTAACACACATGAATGATATTTCAGTAACCTGCAAATCTTGTGGGCGCAGTTTTTCATCCGACAGTAATGCCGCACAGGTATTTTGTACCTACTGCGGCACCCAGCACCAACAACAATCCGCCACAAACAGCGTCGCCTCGGTGCTGGATGTGGGCGAAATCATGCTGCCCGACCAGCGAATAAATAGGCTCAAGCAGTACCTTGCCGACAATCCAAATGATAGCCATGCAAGACAGCTCGAGCTCCTATTTGCTGTACGTTACAAGGCGGCTAACCGCAAGGCAACCGAGCATTTTGATACATTTTTACGGCTGTGGTTTGACCTTGTCATACAGTCCTCAAACCGCAACAACCGCCAACTACGCAAAACCTTTGATCAGTTTTTTTCAAACAAGGAGCTCACAGATTTTCTTAGCACAGATGGCGCAATAGATATTTTCAAAGGCGAGTTGCGCCACGCCGTAGAGATGTATTTCCGCTCCTGCCGCAAGGACAGGGTTTACACCACGTTTCTTTTTGGGTTTCGTAGCCTGACGGCCGATGCCATCTGTAAAAAGGCGGCCAACGAAGCGGTTGTAGCAGGGGTACTGCTCCCCCGTGAGTTTGTAGACAAGCAGTGGGCCGACATGCTGGAGGTTGCCGCCCGCGAAGGTTTTTTAGCCGCCTTCCCCGAGGGGCCTGCCGCGTGGAATGAAAAGATTAACCAACTAACAAATGATCAGACCAATGGCTGATCTTCACCACTTACTAAATTTAAGAGGACTTCAATGATAAAACCCGCAAAAATCATTTTTAACAGGTTAATATCTATGATGTTGGTTACTGTGTTGGCCACAGGCCTTACAACGGTGGGCTTTGCGGCCGACCCCATGAATGGAGTCAGTACCCCGGTAGCACTACTGATGGATGCCCAAAGTGGGCAGGTGCTTTATGCTCGTGGCCAAAACCAAACCATGTACCCTGCCAGCATAACCAAGATTATGACAGCCCTGCTTACACTCGAGGCTGTGGATACCGACGAAGTGATGACCATGTCATACGAGGCCACCCACTCGCTTGAGCCCGGGGCTTCCCACATAGCACTGGATACCGATGAGCGTTTGACGGTGCTAAACGGGCTGTATGCCCTTATGCTTCCCTCGGCCAACGATGCCGCCAACGGCCTTGCCGAACATGTTCAGGGTGACATTGATGAGTTTGGCACCCTCATGAACACTCGAGCGGCCGAACTCGGTGCAACAGGCACACATTTTTCAAATCCCCATGGGCTGTATGAGGACGATCACTATACCACCGCACACGACATGGCCCTTATAACCCGTCAGGCCATTACAAACCCACAGTTTTGCGATATATGGTCAACCTTGGAACACACCATTCCTGCCACCAACAAAAACGAAACCCGTGACTACATACGCACACAGGTTGACCTTTTGCGCCCCGACAGCCGTTATTATTACCCCGAATGTACCGGCGGAAAGATGGGATGGGTGCCCCAATCAAAGTATACAGGGGTGATGACAGCCGAGCGTGACGGACGCATTCTAATAGCGGTGCTGATGGGTAACAGCAATGAAAACTCCCTGTTTGAGGATGCAATAAGCCTGTTTAATTACGGTTTTGAACATACCGAGCTTTTTACCATGACAGCCGATATTTTGGGTAGCAAAACAGCTATTGCCTACGATGAAGATCTGCCCATTCTCGAGCTTACCTATTCGGGGGATATCTCGGTTTGGCTGGATAATGATATTAATATTGGCGATATTGAAATTTTATGGGAGCTTGATACCGAGCAGGTTTATTTACATGAGGACAGGTTTGTCACTGTAACGCTAAGCCTTGATGATAGCCACCCCAGTGGCCAGCAGCCCGAGCTTGGGAGTTACAGCATACCTATATCATCCCAAAAGATACTCAACACCCCCACTCCCCCAAGCAGTGCACAGGTTATATTCTCGCATGTTGCCTCACCGCTTGGAATTGCCCTGGTGCTAATTGGTGTTACCTTAGTGGGATATATTTTATGGTGTAAGGTACTCCGTCGTGCCTATCTTGTGCGGGAACGCCGCCGCAAACGCATGGCCCGCCGCGCTGTGGCCGATGACTCGGCAGTTTATTTGGATGTGCTCGCCCCCCAGCGCCGCCCTCCACGCCCCAGAACACGCCCTGCCCCTCAAGGACAAAAACCGCCCCCTAAAAGCAGGGGATAATACCGATACTCTACAAAAGAAAGTGGGTTTGAGAAGATATGACAAAGCGTTTTATATGTCTACTGTTGGCCCTGTGCATTTCGATGTCACTAATAGCCCTTGCCGCCACAGCCTCCCAGAGCCAGTCCTCCTCTGAGGCCGAAAGCTCGGAGGAATCCTCCCAGAGCGAAAGCTCAACCGAGGCTGAAAGCGAAAGTTCCTCGGCCTCCCAAAGTGAAGCCGCAGACTCCTCGTCGGCCGAGGAGTCACAGAGCGAATCGGCCTCGACCCCTGCCCCTGCCGGCAATGACATCACCACCCCATCGGAGGATGATGATGTGATCGGCCTTTTGTTGGACGGCGCCGAATACATGAGCTTTAACGCCCTGCGCCCTGTTGTGCGTTTTCAGGTGCCCGAAAATCTGCGTGGGAAAAATCTTTCGGTCTACGACTACCGCACCATGCCCATGCTTATAAATAACGTTGAGGACGTGGTGTCGGATGATGAGGGTTATGTAGAAATTGTGCTGCCATCTACGGGCGATTTCGTAGTGGCCGATGTACCATTTGATGCCGCCTATCGTCTGGTGCTTGATCTGCGTTATCTGGACGAAAGTCTTTGGCAGAGCGCCAAAACCCCCGACCAAGCCTTTGATACAGATGAATACCCCATCCCCTCGGGCGACTGGGTGTCGAGCATAGAGTGGCGTGAAGAGGAGGGGCTGGACCCTTGGCCCTCGCTTACCGCTGAGCCCCAACCTGAATCCGACTCCTCCCAGAGTGAACAACCCGAGGGGGATAACAACATCGGTACCACCACCCCAACATCGCCCTCCTCCTCGGCCGATTCATCATCTACAGCCCCCACCATCCCCGAGATTGAACAACCCACACAGCCCCCAAAGGAATTTCCACTTGGAAGTTATGTTGTGGTAATTGTGTCGGCCGCCCTTGGTGTGTTTTTGGTGGCCTTGTTCCGCACAAGGTAATAAAACCTATTTACTGCAGGCTCAGTTCCCTCGTAAGACCATGGGGCCCTGCGCTTACACAAAATACCAAGACCGTGGGGCTTTGCCCCACGGTCTATTGTATGGTATGAGTTACAGTTTTCCTGCTGCCAGTAGATCATCCTGCTGACGGCGCAGACCCAGTATGTAGGAGTCCTGTGCAAGGTCGACCATATCATATGTAATTAGCTGTCCGGGGGCTACATCCACCTTTAGACGGGTAGATTTATTGACAAGTCCTATGGGCAGGGCATTCTTTTCCTTGGCGGTTTTGTAATCATAAAATCCGCCATAAACGGTATAGGCACCGATGCCATCCAGATACTCCCCGGCCTTCATGCTCTTCTTGGCTATGGTTACGGTTTCGCTGTATGGCGCACCTGCCATTGGCACTATACTGGGGGTGCCGTAAATTGCAATTCGTGCCACCGACATTGGGGTTTCCAGGCTGCACAGATGATACGGCCTAAATAGTGTGTAGTTAGGACCGGGACCCACCTGAAGGTAGGTCATTTCATGCAAGACTTCGGGCAAAACACTGGTTACTATAACATATACGCCGGGGGCCACACCGTTTATGTAGTCCACAACATTATAGTTATTAAGTATGCCGCCCTCGCTCTTTAGGCGGTAAATTTTATCAAGTTCGGACACCGTGGCGTGATGACCTGTGCCATTTAGGCAGGCCGGCATATACCCGGTGGCATTGGACATAGCTGTCATCTCTACCATGGTCTTGGTGCCATCCTTAAATGCTGTTAGCATTTTGGGGCTCATCCTCTTGCCTGCGGCTTCCTGGGCGGCGGTATCGGGATTTGCGGTAAGGTCAACCTTGTTGTTCTTGCCCTTACCAATTACAAGCACCTCAAAACCCATTGCCTTGGCAAAGTCATAAAGCTCCATCACAGCGCCGGGTTCATCGCCTGCCGAACCACTGTATATTACCCCTTCTTTTTGTGCCATTTGGTGTAGCAGGGGACCCACCACAACATCGGCCTCAACATTTAGCATTACAATGTGCTTATGCGCCTTTATGCTGTCAACGGCCAATTTTGCACCAACCTCCGACACGCCTGTTGCATCAACCATGCAGTCCACAGCGGCGGTAGCCACGGCAAGGTCGGCATTATCGGTAATGACATACTTGCCGGCCAAAAGAAGGTCACTTGCCTCGCCGCCGCTCTTGGCAACCTTTATTTCATCGGCAGGTATGCCTGCGTTTAGCAGTGCGTTGCGGGCATTTTCAAGCTGTATGTCGGCCACTATTGCGGGAAGCATTCCCTTCATATTGACCATCTGGCTTACCATGCCGCGCCCCATCTGCCCTGCGCCAATTATGGCGGCTCTGATGTGCTTGTTCTGTTCCTCCAGCTTGCAAAGTTCATTGTAAATTCCGAACAATGTAATCAATCCCTTCTGTATTTAACCCTGTTTTTTTCCTACTGCGTGGGTATTATCCATCAATTTCAATTGTTTGGCCTATTTTTGGCATTGGTTTTGTGTGCGCATCCACAACTATATACCCGGGCAAACATTCCTTTTGTTTTGCACCCGAGCTTTTATCATAAAGCCACATGGTGCAGTGCCCAAGCTCCCGCAGGGTATAATTGGCCTCACTGCCTACCTCCAGCACATCGTACACATTTTCGCCAAGTGTCAGCTTATCTCCGGGGGCCACATCTGCCTGTAGCTCTTCAATTGTATGTAGCACCGATAATTCCGCAAGCTCGGGTGGTGCGTTATTATTAAAAATAATGCAAAGCCCATTGTCAATCAGCCGCAGAGCATCTTCGCCAATACCTGTTACGGTAGCACAATATTTTTTCATATACTAATCTCCATTCTTCCAAGTTTCCTTTGCACAAGTATGGCCTAAAATCTCCTGTGATAAATGGAGATTTTGGCATCTGTCGCAATTCTCAATTTTATAAGAATTGCGACACGCCAATCTAAGTAACGGATATGTGTAATGCAGCTTGCTTTCTTATTACACATCATATCATCTTTTGCTAATTATGCATACAGTCCAACAGCACTGCTAACTATAAATGCAATAATAACAGCTGCAGGGCCTGTGATAAGGCGTGAGAACAATACAGCCGGAACGCCAACCTCTACCGTCTCGGGCTTTGCTTCGCCAAGCGACAGGCCAACAGGGATAAAGTCACCACCAACCTGTGGATCTATGGCAAAAAGTGCCGGCAGGGCATAGGCAGGAGGGATTGCCCCTGCGCCTATCTGTGTTCCTATTAGCACACCTACTATCTGTGCAATAACAGCACCTGGGCCAATCAGTGGGGAGATGATGGGCAGTGCACATATTACCGATACAAGCAGCATACCCGGCAGTGTTGAAATGGCAGGAGAGATTGTATTTGCAATCCATGTGCCAACACCTGTGTAGTTTATAACGCCCACTATCAGGCTAATAAACACCATAAAGGGTAAAACATTGGTCATAACCGTGTTTACCGAGTCCTTGGCCGAGGCAAATATTTTGTTTACAATGGCGCCAACCGCCTGACCCATGCGGGTAACTATGCCGGGTTTAGATGTAGCTGCGGCCACCACCTGTGGTGCGGCATTGCCCTCCCCGGACTTATCTGATGCGGCAAATTCTATCACCTTTTCGTCATCTCCAACTATCTCTACCTTTACATCACCCGATACATATATATCAGAGGTTATGTATTCTGCCAAGGGGCCGGATGGGCCTATTGGTGTAAGGTTTATTGTGGGTATGCGTTTTTTGGGGTATACGCCACAGCGTGCAACGCCGCCGCAGTCTATTACTGCACAAAGAATTTGTTCTTCGGGCACAGCGCCGGTAAATCCATCAAAGGCCACGCCACCACATGCCTGAGCAATTTCCTGCGAAATTGGCAAAATGCCGCCACCGGTTACATTTAGTACCACCTTGCGTGTATCATCAGGACGGATTACCAAGGGGCCACCCCAACCGCCTGAGCCTTTTGTCAGTTTAATTGTATTATACATTTACCGCTTCCCCCTTCTTGGATTTTTTAGCAGCCGCACGACCGCTCATAATGGCGGTTAGTTTTTCGGTTACAATACCGCGGATGAAAATTACAACCACACCCACAATAAAGTACCATATGGCCAGATCATACTGGTTGTGACCAAGTTGGGTTATACCACTTGCAATACCCATATACACAAAAAGCTCGCCGCCGTTTGCATGGGGGAATAGTCCTGTTATTGGGTGACAAAATGACACCGCAGAGTCATAAAACGCAGGCTTGTATTTTTCATCAAGAAAGCGTCCGAATGTATATGCCATGGGGTTTGTAAGAAAAAACATGGCTAAAATGGGGAAAATAGTGTAGCGTGTTATGGCAAACTTGGTACATTTTTTTGCAAAGTTTGTCACCCGCTCTTCGCCTATAATTCTTACCAAAGCGTTTACAAATGTCATTAGCACTAAGAGTGTGGGCAGAATTCCTGTGATCAAACCCATAAGGTTTTGACCGCCAGCATTAAATACGCCGATAAAATGGGTCGCGAATGTTGATAATGCACTCATTGTTGATAGTACCTCCTCAGCTTATTTATCAATTGTCGAAGTCGCTTATGCCGACTCCAAGATATTTTTGGTGGACTCCTCCCCCGTGGTATCCTGCTCTGTTTGCTGTAAATTGCTAATTACATAGCCAATGGCCTCCAGCATGGCCTCGTTTTCCAAACTGCGACGCTCCGAGATTTTCCGCTTTATATCATACACATCACAGCCCTCATAGGCACTGTACCGACGAAAATTTGCAAAGATGGTAATTCCACTTAAAATGTGACATTCTTTACATATACCTTGCTGTGTAAAGGCCATCATTGCAATGCATCCTCTGCCTATGTTTTTTTTACGACCAACCGAAACCATGTTGTTTCGTTCTCTCACCTCCTTATATTTTTTTGCAATGCCTTTGTACTGAAATATGCTAAGTAGCCCCTGAACAAACAACACTCCAAAGGCCAATAAGCCTAAAACTACCATCGATTCCATATCTACTCCTCCAACTTAATTATTTGTTTCATTTTCCTCAAATTCCAATATGCTGTTTGCCAAGGTGTGATGGGTTATAAGTACATTTATAAGTCCGGCCCTTAGTGCACCAATAACCGATTTTGTCTTGTCAACCCCACTGGCAAGCCCTATGCTGCGCTCAACCTTTTTTAGTCTGTCAATCTCAAATCCAAAAACCTGTTTGTTTATCTCAAAGCGGTTGTGATTTCCCGCTATGTCAAAAAACTGCATACAAATATCGCCAACCATGCCCATGGAAAAAAGATGGTCAATTGTTTGCTTATCATAAAACCCTGCCTGCATTAGTACGCAGTTTTCGTTGTGGGGCGAGCCAATTCCCACCACACAAATATTCATGCGCTCATATGCACTGAGCACCTCTTGGGTGCTTGCCTCCTTTAGTAGGCTTTCCTTTACTATTGGGTTGGTTACAAATGCAGGGGCATGTAAAAATATTGCCTTGCCTCCAAATTTTTGTGCATAGGATGCCACCAGTTCATTTGGCTGAACCTCCAGCAGGTTTTGTCCCACTCCCCCAAGTAGCGGTATAAATGTGTGCCGCCCCACATTTTGGGTCTGTGTGGCGTTGTGCAGCGCCTGAAGCGATGTACCCATGGACACCCCCACAACACTTGAGCGCCCCATCACCCTGCGCAGGTAGTCGGCAGCCACACGACCTACCTCCTGCTTTTGCTGATGTATTTCGCTTTTATCCCAGGTCACCACAGCTTCCTTTATGCCAAAATGTTTTTCCAGCCTTCGCTCCAAAATGGCATTTTGCTCCTCCTGCTCAAGCGGATTTATAACCTCGGTGCGCACAATACCCATATCCCGCCCCTGCTTTATAAGGCGGCAAACAGTGGGATGAGAAATGCCCAGTTGCATTGCAATTTGGTGCTGACTTATGCCCTCGCAAAAATGCTTGGCACAACATTTTACAATCAACCTCACATCTTGATTATGCTGCATTTACAGATTCCCCCCACCGGATTTACAAACCATAAAATCATTTGTGAAATATATTTCTTGCTTGATTTATATTTTCATTTGCATCACTATAAAGCATAAAATTGTCGCTTGCAAGCATTTTCACAGATATTCTTTTTTTTTGTAACAAATACCCACCACCACAATATTGTCATGTAATTAATGCACAATAAATTTGAAATATATTTCCATATTTGATAAATTTTTAACATGCAAACTCCTCTGTCTACAACAAAAATTTATTTTTTTATTAATATTTGGTGATTTTTGATTGAAAAAATTAACCTCAAATGATAAAATACAAACGGCAATAATTGTCCCATACCTCCTGTGAAATTTTTTATTTAATATTAAATGTATTTGGGGCATGGGCAGTTTGCCTAAAATGAAACTAATAAGGAGCAGGTAATGAATTTTAATCAACTTCAAAGCAAGCAGAAAAAATTTGTAACAATGGTTTTTCTGGCGTTTATAGGGGTGTATATTGCAGCTACATCCGTATTTGGCGTTATACTAAATAACGACAAAACCCACGCCATGCAAAGCCACGCCGACCGAATGGACCCAACTGTCACCTCCACCGAGTACCCCGAGGGTGATTACACCGAGGTAAAGGTTGGTACATATGTAGAGTCCATTAGAAATGTGTCCATTGCCGACTCGGCTTTTGAGGCCGTGTTCTACCTATGGTTCTCTTGGGAGGGCGAGCAGGACTTTAGCCCCGGCGACAAGTTCCAGATTGTGGGCGGCGAAATTTCTGAAAAATCCGTTGTGAGCGAGCATTATGACAACGGACAAAACTACCAGCGTTATAAGGTTACCGCCACAATGGATAAGTACTACAACCTGACAAGATTTTCTCTTGAAGACCACATGCTTAACATCTATATTGAGGATACAACCCGCGATGCTTCACGTCTTCGCTTTGTGGCCGACACCGAGCAAACCAACATAAGCTCAAGGGTTAATATTCCGGGATTTGAGGTCTACGACGGCATACACAGCACCGTAAAGCCCCATTCCTACAAATCCACCTATTCCTCCCCCAGCGCCGCCGATGGCGAGGACCGTGTGTTCTCGCAGTACATAGTGGGCATTCCCATCAACCGTATTGACGTAGGGTTCTTCCTAAAAATCATCATCCCCTATTTCCTCTCGGTGCTGCTTGGGTTGTTCTCGCTCTTCTCTCACAAAACCAACGCCGACTCGCTTGGTCTTTCGGGCGCTTCCTTCTTTGGTGTTGTGGCCAACGCCTATGTTGTGTCCTCGCTAACACCCCCCAACGGCGGTGGCTTTGGCCTTACCGATATGATAAACTCGGTTTCGCTAATGTCGGTAATATTTGTGGTTGTGATGTCACTTTACTCCCTGAATAAGCGTAGCAAGCTTACAGATGGTGAGGAAAGCCACTTCCTTCGCGCAATCGACATTGCCGCCTTCTTTGGCATTGGCCTTGGTTACACAATATTTACCGTGGTGCTTCCCCTTTGCGCCATGCTGCGTCCCTGATAAACAGTATTAAAAAAGCCAATGGGCGCTTGTGCTTTTATCCACAAGCGCCCATTTCATACAAAAAACTCCACCCAAAGGGGTGGAGTTTTTTTATGTGTATTTATAGCTCCTGCACTAAGCCGAGCCCTATTCTACAATGCAGTTGTACATATCCTCTATGGTGTTGCACAGCTTGGTGGCACCGGCCCCCACAAGCTCCTCGCGGGGACGAAATCCCCACAACACACCCACCGTGTCCACCTCGGCGGCAAGCCCTGTGTAGATGTCCACATCCGAGTCGCCAAAATAGATGACTTCGCTTTTATCGCTGACCCCTGCATCCTGCATTATTTTGTGCACCACAGCGGGATCGGGCTTTTTGGGTATGCTTTCCTGCTGACCATAGGCAATATCAATGGTGTCCTTGTAAAGGCTATCCACAATATACATACACATGGTGTGGGGCTTATTGGTGGCAATTGCGGTTTTTACGCCCCTTTCCTGAAGGCGGCGCAACATATCCAGCACACCATCAAAGGCCTTGCTGTCGTTTTTGCATATTTCGTCGTATATCTCGGTAAATCTATCCCCCACCTTTTTAAGTATGTCGGGGGTTTGCTTCTCTTTGGAGATACTTCGCTCCAAAAGCACAGCCTTGCCACCACCTACAAAAAAACGGTATGCCTGGGTAGGATGGGTGGGCAGACCCGCCTCCTTTAGCGCTGTGTTACAGCTATCAGCCAGATCTCCAAGTGAATCAAGCAGTGTTCCATCCAGATCAAATATTGCAAGCTTTTTCACGTCTATCCTCTTTTCAGCATATGCATTTTGGTGTAGTCGGCTCAGTTTACTTTTTTTGCGTTTACCCTCTCAAGAAACTTCTCGCGATTAATTATAGCTCGGGTGTGTGTTCCTTCGCCTATGGGGCCGTGCTCGTCCTCGCCCCACACCCTAAACTCCAACATTTTGCCCTCGGTCGAAATAAGCTCGGCATAACAGGTTATATTCATACCTATTGGTGTTGCGGCAATATGGCTAACCGCAATATATGTTCCAACAGTGGTCTGACCCTCCTGTAAGAAGCTCTTCACACATTTTGCTGCGGCATGTTCCATCGTAGCCACCATGCTTGGTGTGGCAAACACATCAATATCTCCACTGCCAAGGTTTCCGGCCACATTTGATTTGTTTACTTCCACCCCTATTGTTGCAATAGATCCTATTTCCATACAGCCCATCCTCCTATTAAACACATGAATATTGTGTTTAATTATAACCCACATTATTACAAATTTAAAGAGGAAAATGCAAGATTATCGAAATAATACACAGGATTATTTTTATCGCACATCAGTCTTTGCAGGTGCATTTAAATGAAGTAACCATGCCAATGTGCTATATCTTAGATACAGCCCTATTGGCAGGGTGAATTTATATTAGCGGATCAATCGCCCCAAATGCCCAATAAATCCCCCTCAAAACACCCCGAAAAAAGAAAATTTTAATAAAAATTTGTTTATAGGCAGGAATTTGTGAT
This sequence comes from uncultured Oscillospiraceae bacterium, assembly GCA_964369885.1. Classification (GTDB taxonomy): domain Bacteria; phylum Bacillota; class Clostridia; order Oscillospirales; family Ruminococcaceae; genus Heteroruminococcus. The sequence goes on along the minus strand of CAYJGQ010000025.1, from coordinate 8,971 downwards.
TTTTTACGGTATAATATATTGATAAAATTTTTTTAGCGGGGGGCACAGCATGAGCATTGCACAGCAACTTATGGAGCAGGAAATGACCATGTTATCACCCGGAGCCACACGCTCACTACAAAGCCGTGGCAGGGAACGTCCCGAGGAGGACTGTCGACTTCGAACACACTTTCAGCGTGACCGTGACCGTGTGCTGCACTGCAACTCATTTCGACGCCTAAGCCACAAAACACAGGTTTTTTTGTCTCCCGAGGGGGACCACTACCGCACACGCCTGACCCACACCCTTGAGGTCAGTCAAATAGCCCGCACCATTGCAAGGGCACTGCGCCTAAACGAAGATTTAACCGAGGCCATAGCCCTTGGGCATGACCTTGGCCACACCCCGTTTGGCCATGCCGGAGAAAAGGCTCTTAACAAGTTTTGCCCGGGTGGGTTTTCCCACAACCTACAAAGTGTGAGGGTGGTCGAGCGCCTTGAGCGTGGTGGCAAAGGGCTTAACCTATGCTACGAGGTACGGGATGGCATAGCCTGTCATTCCAGCGGTAGGGGTACCGCCCAAACGCTTGAGGGACGTGTGGTGCGTTACTCGGACAAAATTGCCTATATGAACCACGATGTAGACGATGCCATACGTGCAGGCATACTGCTTGAGAGTGAACTGCCATGGCAGGTACATCACACCCTTGGGCGCAATAAATCACAGCGCATAACATCACTTATTGAGGATATAGTGGCCAATAGCACCGATGATGACATACTCATGTCGCCCGAGGTGCTTGAGTGTTACAAATTGTTTCGCAGTTTTATGTTTGAGCAGGTTTACACCAACCCTACCGCCAAGCGTGAGGAAACAAAGGTGGACGACATGCTTCACAGGATGTATAGCTACTTTCTAAAACAGCCTGAAAAGCTGTCGGATGAGTACAGCGAAATTGCACAAACCGAGGGTGTGGAGCGTGCGGCATGCGATTATTTGTCGGGCATGAGCGATCGCTACTGTATTACCCTGTTTGAGCAGCTATTTATTCCAAAGTCTTGGCAGGTGCTTTAACCAAGGCGACATAACTGCAAGACTCGGATATATTGGGGCAAAACTTTACATAAAGGGGGGTGGGAAAGATGCTACCTGATAGCTTTTTAGAGGAGCTACGCTACCGCAGTGACATAGAAACTGTGGTGGGCGGATATTTACAGTTAAAGCGCAAGGGTAAAAATCTTACAGGGCTTTGTCCTTTTCACAGCGAGAAAACCCCCTCATTTACGGTCTACCCCGAAAGCCAGTCATTTTACTGTTTTGGTTGTGGTGCCGGAGGGGATGTTATAACCTTTGTGCGCCGAATAGAAAACCTTGACTACATGGAAACAATACGTCTGCTGGCACAGCGTGCAGGGGTATCCCTGCCCGAGGACAGCATGGACGACCGCACCGCCCGTCAAAAAACAAGAATACTTGAGATAAACCGAGAAACCGCCCGTTTTTTTCATGACCAACTGCACAAACCCCGTGGAGAGGGTGGCCTAAAGTATTTGCATGAGCGTGGCCTTACCGACCGCACCATACGTAAATTTGGGCTTGGGTGGGTGCCAAGCGGATGGCAAAACCTGACCGATCATCTCATATCCAAGGGTTACAGCCGTGATGACATTGTGGCGGCGGCCGTTGCGGTAAACGGCAAAAGAGGCCTTTACGACATGTTTCGTGAGAGGGTTATGTTTCCAATAATTGATCTACGCGGATCGGTTATTGGCTTTGGCGGACGCATAATGGGGGATGGTGGCCCAAAATACCTAAACTCCCCCGACACCATGGTGTTTAAGAAAAGCCGAAACCTGTTTGCCCTTAATTTTGCCAAGGCCAGCAAGCGCAAACAGCTTATACTGTGCGAGGGTTACATGGACGTAATAGCCCTACATCAGGCAGGGTTTGACAACGCTGTGGCCACGCTTGGCACCTCACTTACCGAGGAGCAGGCCCGTATAATTTCGCAGTACGCCACCGAGGTTGTAATTGCCTACGACTCCGACTCGGCCGGCCAAACGGCGGCCACAAGGGCCATAAATATTTTTTCGGCCACGGGTTTGCGGGTTAGAATACTGACTCTTAACGGGGCAAAGGACCCCGATGAGTATATAAAGAAATTTGGTTCGGCACGCTTTGAGATGTTGCTTGAGGGAAGCTCTGATGCCACCGAGTACAACATAGGGCGCATACGTCAAAGGCACGATACCCAAACCTCACAGGGAAAGGTAGCCTTTTTAAGAGAGGTTGTCACACTGCTTTGCGAGCTTAAAAACCCACTTGAGTTGGAGGTTTATGCCGCTAAAATCTCGAGTGAAATCGGGGTGAATAAGCAGGCCCTTATCCTTGAGGTGGAGCAAACTGCAAAACGGCGCAGGGAAAACAGCCGTCGCAAAGAGGATAGAGAACTTCGTGCATTTGTTCCAAACCCACAGGCCGCAGGGAAACGCCACGACCCCGAACGACATCAAAAGCTCACATCATCGGTGTCGCAGGAAAAACTTTTGGCACTGCTCCTACACCACCCCGACTGCTACAAAGAGGTCAGGCAGAGGCTGGGAGCCGAGCATTTCAGCGAAAAATATCGCCACATATTCGAGGTGATATGCCAAAAGTTTGAGCAGGAGGCGGCTGTGAACTTTACCACCATGAGCCAGCAGCTTGAACCATCTGAAATTGATTTGCTGGCCGGCCTGACAACACCACAACAGCTGGCGGTGTTGTTTCCGGAACTGGTGGGAGATTATGTACAGTCCATACTTGACCAACACCAAAACATAAGCCCACAGCAAATGGGGGAAATGTCGGTGGAGGAATGGTCGGAGATTTTTAAGAAGAAGGCATAAAAACATGGACACTCGGTCACAATGACCGCAGATATAGCAAGGGAGGAAGACAATTTGTCATCACAGGAAAAGAAATTCGCAATAACAGATCTAATAGAACAAGGTAAAGCCAGAGGCAAGCTAACAACAAAGGAAATAAACGACGCCCTGGAGGAGCTGGACTACGACGTAGAACAAATGGATAAGCTCTACGACACCCTCGAGGCCAACAACATCGAAATAATAGAGGACTTTATCTCCGAGATAGATATGAACCTCTCAAACGAGGTTAACAACGAGGATTTGGAAACCAGTTTATATGCCGAGGGCATAAACATTGATGACCCGGTAAAGGTTTACCTCAAGGAGATAGGCCGTGTGCCTCTGCTTACAGCCGAGGAAGAAATAGACCTTGCCACCCGTATGGCCGATGGCGACCCCAACGCACGCAAAAGACTAAGCGAGGCAAACCTACGCCTTGTGGTGTCGATAGCAAAAAGATATGTGGGGCGTGGTATGCAGTTCCTCGACCTTATACAGGAGGGCAACCTTGGCCTTATTAAGGCGGTTGAAAAGTTTGACCACACCAAGGGCTTTAAGTTTTCCACCTATGCAACATGGTGGATAAGACAGGCCATAACCCGTGCCATTGCAGATCAGGCGCGTACAATACGTATACCTGTGCATATGGTTGAAACAATAAACAAGGTTAAAAAGGTGGGCAGTCAGCTGCTGCATAAAAATGGGCACGACCCCACCTCCGAGGAAATTGCAGCCGAGCTTGAAATGCCGGTTGAAAAGGTGCGCGAGATAATGCGTGTGGCACAGGAGCCTGTTTCGCTTGAAACCCCCATCGGTGAGGAGGAGGACAGCCATCTTGGCGACTTTATCCCCGACGATGACGCCCCCGCTCCCTCTGAAGTGGCCTCTCACACACTGCTAAAAGAACAGCTTAGCGAGGTGTTGGGAACCCTTACCCCACGTGAGGAAAAGGTGCTAAAACTCAGATTTGGTTTGGAGGATGGACGTAGCCGCACCCTTGAGGAGGTTGGCAAGGAGTTCAGCGTAACCCGTGAGCGCATACGCCAGATAGAAGCCAAGGCCCTGCGCAAGTTGCGCCACCCCACACGCAGTAAGAAGTTAAAGGATTTCTTAGAATAAGCTCCGAAAACTTGTTAAGGGGAGAATGTAATGCACATAACACTTGAGGCTGATTATGCAGTTAGGATTGTTACCTGTCTTGCGCGGGATTTTGGTAAGCGTGTTGATGCAAAACAGGTGTCCGAGCAAACAGGTGTAACCAGGCGTTTTTCGCTAAAGATACTGCACAACCTTGTAACCAGCGGCATTGTGCGCTCATACAAGGGGGCCAAAGGTGGCTACGAGCTGGTAAAAAACCCCGAGGAATTGAGCCTTTATGAGGTGCTCAGCGTAATTGAGGGGCCGTATGCTATCAGCAGATGCAGCCTGCCCGACTTTGAATGCCCCGGCAGAACCGCCGCACAGCAAAGTGACTGTAAGCTCAGCTGTGTATATGATGAAATATCAAAGCTTGTGCAGGATAGATTGTCGGCAGTGAGCTTTGCCGAGCTTATTTAGCGTATCTACATATAGCAAATAGGTTTTTTTGTGGATTTTTGGCGGCGTGTATTAAACCACAGCGTGGGCCAAAGTGAAATAATTGTTGTAAAAATATTTGCCGTAGAGGTAGCCTGAAAAACATCGCAAAAAACAGCCCCCTCCCAAAGGGGGAGGGGGCTGTTTTGCTATTTAAGTAATGTTTACTCCACCACCGATGGCATGTCGGCTATTTCAAGGAACTTTGCACAGCCATCCATAAGTAGTTGATGGTCATCAAAGTCGGCAAGGCCGGAGGCACATATGCTGCCTATAATGCCTGCACCGGCTACATTTAGGGGGACACCGCCCCCTGCAAATACATAGTCGTAGTTGCTAAGGCCTCTATCGGCCAAGGTGGACCCCTTTTCCTTCATTGTAGCGGCTGTTGCAAGGCTACTGGTGCGAAAACGGGTGACGGTGTTGTGCTTGCGCTCAAGCCAGCCCTCGTTGTCGGGACGGGTGGCACCGCTCATGGCATACTTAAACACCTGCCATTGGTTCACCGTTATAGAGATACTTACGGCCCTGTTGGTGGATTTTGTAAAATCAACCAAAAAGGTGCCGAGCTTTAGGGCAATGTCGTTGTTAAACTCGGGAAAACTGAGAAGCTTTTCCTGCTTTGAAATAATACTAAGTAGCTCTTTTGTGTCCTTGATAAGTGGCATGGTTTATCGCTCCTTTTTCATTGACGCTCAGGCCTAAAATGTTTAGAACATAGGGGCTTTAGCCCCTGCACATTTAGCTATGTAACGCCCCAAATTTACCACAACAGTATCACAACAAATGCTCTATGTCAATTACAGGGGGGAAAATTATGCAAAGAA
>CAYJGQ010000025.1:0-3670 GCA_964369885.1 uncultured Oscillospiraceae bacterium | reverse complement strand
TAACCAAACCATTGTAGGGGTACTTATGCTCATAGCCGCCCTTATGTTGGCGGCCACCGCCGTGGTGCTGATAATTGTCATGATGGGCGGCTCGGATGAGGATGAGCAATCCTCCTCCATGTCGGAGATTGTGTCGAGCAGTAGCCAGTCCGTGCCCGAGTCCTCCTCCAGCAGTAGCCAGTCCGAGTCCTCCTCAAGTAGCTCAGCGCAGGAGGTAATAGCTCCACCCTCATCTTCGGCAGCGCCACCGCCATCGTCTTCTTCGGCGCCACCACCCGTTTCGTCTTCGGCGGCACCATCGTCCTCCTCATCGTCCTCTTCCTCATCCTCGGCCTCAACATCACCCGATGACCAAAGAACCGTGGATTTTGACGAGTATGGTACATACGACGACAAAGAAACCTTAGGTAATGCGGTAATATCTGATGGTGATATCACAATTGAAAACAAAACAATTGAGGGTAGCCTTACCATAAGCACCGATGTTAATGATATTACCGAAATTGTCGACTGTGTTATTGAGGGGCAGCTGGTAGTACGCGGAGGCACAACCATACGAATTGTGGATTCACGCATAGGCAGTGTTATGCTTCGCAGTACCGACGGCAGTGAGATAAAACTTGTGGCCGAGGGCGATACCCGCATTGGCAAGGTAAGCCTTTATTCAAATGTCATCTTTGACGAGCAGGACATCGATGGAGACAGCGGATTTTCGCTGGTTGAGGTTGTAGAGGGTAACCCTGATAGATCAATCTATTTGATTGATACCCTGCTAACAGAGGTTGAGGTTAATGAGGTGTCCCAGATAGACATAGATTCTCGTTCCGAAATTGATGAGATTACCATAAGTGAGCCCACCGAGATTACCGGAAACGGCGAAATTGGGCGTATGTACATATCAAGTGATGACATTGAAAGCACAATAGAGCCCGACCGAGTGAGCAAAACCAACGACCGCTATGATGATTTAGACCTAAATTAATTGAGCTAACCTAAAAATATAACAAGGCGGCATATAGTTATAAAAGTATAAAGATATTCCGCCAAAATAAACCCCTATATAAAAAATAATGGATTAGTATGGAAACGGAGTAAAGGTAATGAATAAACGACTAATTGCGTTACTGCTACTAATTGCGGTGGTTTTTACGGCCTGTGCACAACCCCAGGCAGAGGTAGAGGCCCCTGCGTCCCAAGACACCGAGCAAGAGATGCAGGCCGAGTCACAGGTAGAACCCGAGGAAGAGTCGGGAGTGGAGACACAAGATGGGGCTGATGCAGACCCCCAAATAGGCAACACCCAGGACACAGCAGGTGAGTTTAAGATTGTGGGCAACGCCGAATTTAGCGCCACAGATACTCAACCCACACAGACATCCGACAGCCCAAAAATTCCGGCTACACAGGAGGATTTGGAGGAGCTAAAGCAGTACTTTGCAGGGTTTGACAGCTCACAGCTCGATACATTTGTGGCAACTTTACACATAGTTGAAAGCTACGGCCTGGCCGACACGCAAATACCTGTGACGGTGGTGGATGAGGTTTTGGCCGCACTTACCTCGATGCAGCCCACCCTAATTCCTCCCGAGGAGGCATTTGAGGAACTGCGCAACCCCTACACAGGTGGTGGGGAGAGTGTGTATATAGCGCAGGGAGATTTGCAGGCTACTATATCATATGGTGGTTTTTTTGGTATATGGACACCAAAAACAGGAACACTGTATTTTAACATGGTTTCCCAAAGCCCTATTGGTGCGGTAAATAATTTTGTGGATGAACTCAGTGCCACAGCCCCACCAAGTGTCGACACCGCCCCAGCAACACAGGTGCTGTACAGGGGGCAGGAGATCACCTCAATGTATGCAGTGGACAGCGAAATGGGGCTTACCGCCATTGTTACCCCCACCCAAGATCTCATAGAGGAGCTTGATGAGTACCGCCTTGATTATCCCGATGAGGTGGAGGAGTATGCACGGTATGGGTATATCATCTACACAGGTGCCGACAAGGAGTATGTATACCTTGGGGAAACCGCACCCGATGCCGATGTTGATCGCTGTAAATACAGTTTTGGCGATTCGCTGAATTTGCGTATACACTGGCTGACCCATATGGACCCGTACAAGATACAAAAAGTAAAGTTTGATGGCATGGACAGCAGCTACAGTAGCTCGGTGGGTGTTTTGACCACCTCGCCCGAGGAAATTATGGAAATAGCGCAGGCGGTAAAAGATTTGTTACCCACCACGCCGGCCACAATAACCCGGGGTAGACAAAATTTTGATACCCCCGCATCGCTATTTACACTCGATATAGCCTTTAATACAGGTGTTGAGTATAACTGTTTTGGTTATGAAAACTCTATTTACATCTACTCATCAGATCTTGATAAGACCATGAGCTATGAAGTGAAGGAAAACAGTCTGGATTTGCTGCGCGACACCATGGCCGGCATCAATAATAATTAACAGAAAGCAGGCAACAAAGGTAGGGGCCAGCCCTACGGTGACTCAGAAGGGAATGACTTATACATGAAAAATGCACAACCCGCATTGGTTTTCACACTGTTACTCGTAATGTTTGTTTTGATCAGATTTTACAGCTCAAACGAGGTAGCACAACCCGTTGGGGTACAGGGTGAATCCCAGCCGCAGAGCCAAGAGCAGGGCTCAGAACAGGCAGAGCCCGAGCAGGAAAGTGCTGTCCAAGAAGATTCCCCGGACAGTACGACCGACAAGTGGGAGCAATCGCCAAACGGTGAAAGCGACCAACTGCAACAGGTGATATCTACCGATCTGCCGCCACAGCCTCCCTCAGACCCCGGGCTTCCTGCGGGCACCACACAGGTGGTGTATAATGATGAGCTGATAACGGCCATGTATGCCATTGATACCGAGCTTGGTTTGAGCGCTACCGTAAATGTAAGCCAAAACCTTATTGAGGAAATAGAGGAGTACGCCGGGGAACATCCCAATGTGTCGTCCGAATACGCAAGGTTTGGATATATAATCTATACCGGTAACAAAAGTGAGACGGTATACTTTGCCCCCGATGCCCCTGCCGATTATGTTGTGCGTTGCAAGGATAACTTCCAGTATGATCACAGGATGCGTATTCATTCGCTTACACAAATGGATATGTATGAAATAGAACGCATAGAGTACAGCGGTATGGATGCCCTGCTTGAAAAAACAGTTGAGGTTGACACCACATCGCCCGAGGAAATTATGGCTGTGGCAACCGCCCTAAAGGATATTGTCCCCTACACCGATGCCACAAAAATGGGTAACCGTATAAATGTGGAGCCCAAGGCCGAGGGGTATACCCTGACAATAACCTTTAGTGATGGTGGAAAATACCACATTCACGGGTACAGCGGCGGAAGTGGCCTGCCATACGAAGGCTCAATTTTTGTGCACCTTAGTGGCACGGGATACACCATGGGCTACAACGATGTGCAGCAAAATGATATCGAGGTGCTGCGCAGCGCCGCTCAGGGCCTGCCAAGCGCCATTGTAACCCAGGTGGTGCTGTAAAGTTTTTGCCCATACAAAAAACCGTGGGGCGGGGCCTCTGTCGCTTGCGCGAAAGGTCAAGACCGTGGGGCTTTGCCCAACACCCCACAAACTTTTTGAAAAAAGTTTGACCCAAAACTTATGCACGCCCCCTG
>CAYJGQ010000024.1:0-23909 GCA_964369885.1 uncultured Oscillospiraceae bacterium | reverse complement strand
AAGTGCATAATATTCGCCATCAAACGGCCTTTGTTTGCATCGGGTAGGTCAAGAGGAAATACGGCCGTAGCCACGCCACCGCCGAAGAAGCACCTGTGATTGGTGTAGGTGCAAAAACTTCGCCCCCTGCCAAAGGCAGGGGGCGTGCAAAGTTTTCGTCCACCTTTTTCAAAAGGTGGTGGGGTGCGGGGCAAGGCCCCACGGTCTTGGAGGTTGTTACTCAGCAGGCGCATTGTTGGCGGTTCCAACGTTTATCACGGCTTCGGCCAATTCCATTGCCTTAGCAAGTTGGGTATCGTACTCGGGGGAAAGGTTTGCCCATATTACCTCTTCACTCTCGAGCTTCACATCGTAGTCGGGGCTTACGCCCACTCCATCAACCATGTAGCCAGCAGGTGTTACAAAACGTCCAACCGTTATCTGTATAGCTGAACCATCACTCAACTTAAAAAGCTCCTGAAGTTCGCCGTTACCTGCCGTATTAACGCCTACAATATCGGCCCCCGACAGTTCCTTTAGGCTCTGTGCAAACACCTCGGCCGTGCCGGTGGTGTTTTGATTTGTCAGCACTACTATGGGCAGGCTTGCACCTTGGGTTGCCGAGGTTGCTAAAACCTCGGGTTCACCTGTTTTGTACTGCGCCAGCAATATATTTCCCTGCGGTACCAACAGCTCAAGCACAGGGGTCATACTGGTATATCGCCCACCAGGATTATCACGAAGATCAATAATCAGCGCCTGACGTCCGGCACCAATAGCAGCATTCAAATACCTATTAAACTGATCACGTGTGCCGGTGGAAAACGAGGTAATACGAAGATACTCCACACGATCATAAGATGTGGCATATACAGTAGGCACCTCAACCTGGCGGCTTGTCAGCTCCATGCTGATATCCTCACTGTCGCGGCGCAGTGTCAGTACCACCTTTGTACCGGCCTCGCCACGCAGCAGTGCCGTGGCATCAGTATAGGTCTCGGAGGTAACGTCGATATCATCCACCTTAACAATGATATCCCCCGCAGCCACCTGTGCATTTGCGGCAGGAGAGTCGGGATACACTTCGGTTACCTGAATATATCCGTTGCCCTCCATTGTTACCACAACACCTACACCGTAGTAACGCCCATCCTCCTCCGAAATCATTTTCTGGTATTCGCCGGCCGTGAAGTACTGATTGTCACCATCCCCCAAGCCCTCAATATATCCGGCCGCCATGGCATCCATAAGCGCCTCATTATCCAGAGAATCGGGGTACTTGTCCCGCACATTTTGCTCAATTTCGGACAATTTTGCATACAGTTCTCGCTGTTCCTGAACACCATTTACCATCTCGGTAAATCTATTCATAGAAAAGGCCATGGTCAGGGCGAGGGTAAGTGTTGCCACCACCAACATAAAGGCAATGGCCGCGCCTAATGATATCTTCCTGTTCATTAATGTTTCTCCCTATGTCTACTTAAAAAGTGATGTCAACCCCATATTTTGGGATCAATAGAAATTCAGCGGATTTTGCGGTTTTGCGTCTATACGAATTTCATAATGCAGATGTGGCCCGGTAGACCAACCTGTCGAGCCAACCTTTGCAATTGGTTCCATACGGGAAACGCTGTCACCAACGCTCACCATAATTTCACTGCAGTGGGCATACAAGGTGGTGTACCCACCGCCATGATCAACAATCAGATATTTACCGTAACCGCCACCCGGATCGTAGTCACGCACAAACACAACGGTACCGCTGTTGGCCGCCACTATGGACTTTCCGTATATATCGGAACCCGACATATCAATACCGGTATGGTAATCCGAACCGCCAAAACGCCAACCAAAGTAGGAGGTAATGTTTGTATATCCAGGAGTTGGCCAGGCAAACATGCCGCCAACATACTCACCTTGCGATACCAGGGTTTCATATATTGCGTCAATTTCGGCCTGAATGGCTGCCATCTTGGCCTGGAAGGAGGCCTTATCGGCCAAAAGTTCTGCCTCAAGTGCCGACAAATCCTGTATCTGATTATTGGTTTGGGTAAGCTGTATGCCAAGGCTTGCCTTTAGCTCCTCTACCTCTACCATGGATTCATCAAGATCAATCTTATCTGCATCCAGCCCGGCCTTTACCTGTTCAAGCAGTATTTTGTCATGTTCAAGCTGATCAAGCAGTGCCTGATCGTGCTCGGCGATGCGGTTTAGCATCTCGGACTGCATCAAAAAATCTGAAAATTCGTCCGCACCCAGCGCCACCGCCAACAAGGATGGACTGCCGGTGCGGTACATTGCATTGAGCCTTTCCTTGTACTGTCCGTAATTATAGTCTATTGACTGCTCTAAATCTGCAATTTCTTGTTGTTTTGTCTCAATTTGACGGGTCAAAAGAGTGATTTTTTCCTCCAGCACGGCTATTTGCTGCTGCGAAAGGTAAATTTGATTATTCAAATTTGCCTGCTGTGCCAGGGCCGAAGCCTTGTCATTGGCCGCCTGATTAAGCTCATTTTGCACGGCATCCTGCTGTGCCTTTATTTCATCATACTGGGAATTTAGGTCATCAATTTCATCCTGGGCGTCCTCAGTGCTGTCATCGTCTTCCTCATCATCCTCATCACTGCGGTCTACCTGATCAATTTCTGAGGCCATTGCAGGTATGATGGGTGTAGGAAACAGCGATGTCAACATTATGCCACATATTGCAAGTGTCAGTAGTTTTCTTAAAATATCTTTTATGTGCATGCTATTCAGTCCGCTCCAATCTGCCGCATATGTTTAGATAGGTGCAACAGGCCATAAGTACACCGCATGCGGCGTGGGGTGTACAAAAATTACCCTGTCACGCTGTGTAATAAAGTCACGGGCGGGTATGCCCCGCCCTGCTTTGATGTCAATGTTTTTATGGGTTGTATTTTACACCTTAAGAAAACGTCCGATAAAGGCCATACTGCCTATTGTGCCTATGCCTATGCCGGCCGCTGCAAATGTTCCGAAAATCATAAACCATACGCTTTGAAAATCCACAAGATTTGTAAATGCAAGCGACACCCAGGACGAGTCGGCCTCACGCATCCAACCTATCACGCCTATATACCCACCCCACAAGGCCAAAAAAGCCAGTGCGGCCGATATAAGCCCAAGCAAAATGCCCTCAACCAAAAACGGCATTCTAATAAACAGGTCGGTTGCCCCCACATACTTCATTATGCTTATCTCTTTTCTGCGGGAGAATACGGTAATTTTTATTGTATTTACAACAATAACAAGCGATACAACCGATAAAATGCTAACTATAAACACACCCGAAAAGGATATGCCGTTTTTTATGTCGGTTATGGTGGAGGCAAGATCGGCCGAGGCCGATATACCGTCGGTGCCCTCTATGGCCATAACCTCATTTAGTGTCTGCTCCTGAAGGGAGAGGTCGTCTATCTTAAGCCTAAAGCTGTTGGGATAGGGGTTGTCCTCCGAAAACTCCTCAAAAAGGTAGGCGTTTTCCTCCAACAGTTCTTGTTGCTGCTGGAGTGCTTGCTCCTTGGAAACAAAAATTATTTCATGGATGTTATCAAGGGCATATAGCTGTTCCTCAATGGCCAAAATTCCTTCTGTATCAACATCATCCGCCACAAATACCATGGCTTCACTCTGATCTTCAACATGTCCTATGATGGAGTTTACATTTTCGGTGAGTAGCCATGCGCCACCAATCAGTAGCAAACAGGCCGTCAGTACACCTATTGAGGCCAGTGCCATCAGGCGGTTTGCCATCATACCTCTTACACCCTCGCCTACAAGGTAGCCAAAACTGCTTCCTCTCACAGTATACGCCCCCTCTCACGGGCGGTATCGGATACCAAATGCCCTTGATTTAAGGTGACAACGCGCTTGTTAAACTCGTCCACAAGCTGGCGTTCGTGGGTTACCATGAGCACCGTGGTGCCGCATTTGTTTATTTCGGACAACAAATCGACTATCTCGCAGGAACGCTCGGGATCTACATTGCCTGTAGGTTCGTCGGCTATTATAAGCGAGGGATTGTTTACAAGCGCCCTTGCAAAGGCAACACGCTGCTGCTCGCCACCCGAAAGCTCGTGGGGCATGCGCCTTGCCTTGCCCGAAAGGTCCACAAGATCAAGTATATATGGCACACGCCTTCTTATAAATTTTGAGGATACATTGGTTACCCTAAGTGCAAAGGCCACGTTGTCGTAAACGCTCATATTGGGAATGAGCCTAAAGTCCTGAAATACCACCCCTATACCACGTCTGAAAAGTGGGATTTGACGTCGGCGCATAGTCACAAGGTTGTAACCGTTCACCTCCACCTCACCGCTGGTGGGCACCTCTTCACGCAGTATCATCTTTATAAGTGTGGATTTACCTGCACCCGACTGCCCCACCACGAAGACAAATTCGCCTTTTTCCACGCTTAAATTTACATCGTACAGGGCGTGGGTGCCGTTGGGGTAGGTCTTTGATATATTGGTCATTTCTATCATTATTTCACCGCCTTGCAGCCATGATATCTTGCCGTAGAACCCCCATATTACAGCAAATTTTGCCGTTTGGGCTGTTCATATTGTCTGCACGGAGATGCACCGAAAAAGTCTGCATCATGTTCCCTGCAAGTCTTAGTATTTAACCGGATTTGCTGTGAGGTACTTTTTAACCATAAGCGCTACCTTAAATATGATGGCATGGTCAAACTCTCGCAGATCAAGTCCTGTAAGTTTCTTTATCTTCTCAAGTCTGTACACAAGGGTATTGCGGTGTACAAACAGTTTACGAGAGGTTTCTGAAACGTTTAGGTTGTTCTCAAAAAACTTCTGAATTGTGAAAAGGGTTTCCTGATCAAGGCTCTCGATAGAACCCTTCTTAAACACCTCACGCAGGAACATCTCACACAGGGTTGTGGGTAGCTGATAGATTATGCGGGCAATGCCGAGGTTGTCGTAGTTGACAATGGGTTTTTCGGTATCAAACACCTTGCCCACCTCAAGCGCTACCTGAGCCTCCTTGAAGGAGCGCGCAAGATCCTTAATGCCTGTAACCACCGTACCGATGCCCACAACCACCTTGGTGTAGAACTCACTGCCCAGCGTGTCCACAATGGAGCGGGCAAGTTTTTCAAGATCCTTTATCTCTATTCCGGATTTTATCTCCTTGACAAGTACAATGTCGCTCTCGCTGATGTTGAATACAAAATCACGCTGTTTGTCGGGGAATAGGTTTTGAATTACCTCAAAGGCCGAAATGTCATTGGATGACACAATTCGCACCAAAATGGCAACGCGGTTTACGTCGGTGCCAAAATGAAGCTCTCTGGCCTTTACATAAATATCCCCGGGCAAAATGTTGTCCAGTATTACATTTTTGATGAAGTTGTTGCGATCGTACTTTTCATCATAATACTGTTTAATGTTGGAAAGAGATACCGCAAGCAGGTTGCAATATTTCTCGGCGGCCTCATCAGCGCCGGCCACAAAAACAGCATACTCCGACACCATCTTAGAGCCAAAAGGCTTGTAGGTGTTTGCATCCCGCACAAATACATCGCTATGCTCGCCCAAATCGATCGCCAGATAATCGTTTACCTCGCCAATTCGAGAAAGGTCACTACATGCAATTATTGTGCCGGTTTCGTCCACCACGCCAATCACTCGGTCAACGCAATCTCTCATCTGATGTACCAGGCCTTGAAACAATCTGTTAGACATAACTTGCACCCCTCTTAAGCTTTGTTTTGCTTTTGTTTAGCAAATGTTAACATGGTTAATTTACTCTTCAAAGCTATTGTACATAATATTTTGTGCAATTGCAACATATATTGCAAAAAAAAATAGGGGAATGCAATCAATAATTGGTCAATAATGCGGGATTTTTTCAGACTTTCTGTATTAACTGCTGTTTTCCACCACAATATATGGTGTTAAAATGCCTAAATGCAAACTATCTAATATTTTATATCAGATTTAATGAAATCTGATATAAAATCGCTATAATGGCGGCTTTTTAGCAGAAATTAATTTGGTAAATAATAGAAAAAACATGTTAAATAGGTCGGGATTACCCCATCACGTTTTCTACAATTAAGCCTATTTTGTTTCCCCTGTCAAAGATTACACAATCTTGATTTACTGCACAAGCTCCTCCCTTCGTTGGGGTGTCTGCATTTTGCACAGCATATCAAACAAATATGACTATTTTGTGAACTTTGCCATATTTAGCCCCTATTGCATCATATTTCCTTTCGTATTTTTGCCTAATATAACCACACTTTCTCTGTAATCTCCACCGCAGGGGGCAACACTTGGCAACATAAGACGATAAAGATCTCCCCCCCGCACCTCGGCCCTTACAAATGCCTCGGCATCGCCACCCATCACGAGTAGCCGTGCCAAGGAATGGGACATGGGCATACTACCACCCCTGCAAACCTCGCTCATGATCTCTCGGCCACGCTGATTAAACCCAAGCACATGCAGGTAGGGCGGTGCTTTTTTGCATAGGTTTTCATCCAGCCCCAAAAAGGCCATCATAACAATGCGGCGCAGGCGCGCGTGGGTGTAACGCTTGGTTTTTGCAAGGCTTAAAAACTCCTCGTAGCTACAAGCGTCGGCCGCCGCACGCATAAGACGGTTTTCCAGCCCCTCCGATATATCGGGCAGGGCGGCAAAATCCTCCACCTTCATGCTGCGCAGTTTAGAGAGCACCGCCCTGTCCACAAAGGAAATATCGGCCGGAGCCCTGCCCTCCTGCACCGCCTGTTTTAGTATGTCGGCAGTGGAGTTTGGGGTCCACATGGCCGCCCGGTCCAGTTCATCACGGGCAACCATTTCCCTTATCAAACTGGCCGAGGCATACCCACCACCCGGCTGTGGGCTGTCGTGCGCCACCCCCACACGGGCAATGGTCGTGGGCTTTATGCCACTCCCACACTCGGCAAGCGCCCTCATGTACTCCACCCCCAAGGAGTTGTTTGGGGTGGACAAAATCGTGGCAAACTCGGTGCCATGAGCACGCTCCACAGCCCTTTGACGAGCCATGGCATATGTGCCCCCCTCGGACAAAATCTCGGCCGTAAGGTCCTCCACCTCTTTTGAGCAGAGTATTTTTACAAGCTCTTTTAGCTTTTCAATGTCGCCACATTCACTGCCAAACGACAGCTCATCCACACAGCCCATCCCCTCAAGCAGTGCCACGCCGCCACGGGCAAACCTAAAGGCAGGGGCGCAGGCCAATGGCAGGGGTAGTTCTATGACAAGATCACAGCCTCCCATCAGGGCCATTTTGGCGCGCAGGTGCTTGCTACAAATGGCCGGAGTGCCCCTTTGCAGGAAATTTCCGCTCATCACCGACACTATATGGGTACTGCCCCCACGGCGCAGTAGCTCTATTTGATGTGCATGTCCCTTGTGAAAAGGGTTATATTCAGCGATTATACCAGTAATTTTCAATATTTTCGCACTCCTTTTTGGGGTTAAAATTAACTTTTATCACAATCATAGCACACTGTGTAGGATTTGTGTAATATTTTTTGTAAAACATTAGTGTTTTTCCTTGAAATACGCCGCCATGTGTACTAAAATAAGTGGGTACGCAAAATCATAACACAATTAAGTATTGTCGAGAGGAAGAAGAAAATGAAGGTATTAGTTATCAACGCAGGTAGTTCCTCGCTCAAATATCAGCTCATTGATATGACTGACGAGAGCGTTATTGCAAAGGGGCTTTGCGAGCGCATTGGAATTGGCGGACAGATTAGCCACAAAACAAATGATGGCCGCAGCGTGGCCTATGACATCACTTTCCCCAGCCACAAAGAGGCTTTTCAGGAGCTGACCAAGGTTCTTACCAGCGGTGAGGGCAAGGTTATTGACGATCTTGGCGAGGTTGCCGCAATTGGCCACCGTGCAGTACATGGCGGAGAGCGTTTTTCCAAGGCCGCACTTATCGACCAGGACGTAATGGACGCAATGGAGGAGCTGGTTGATGTTGCTCCCCTACACACACCTCCCATCCTTGTGGGCATGAAGGCCTGCCGTGAGGTTTTTGGCGCCGATGTTCCTATGGTTGCTGTATTTGATACCTCTTTCCACCAGACAATGCCCCCCAAGGCTTATATCTACCCCATTCCTTACGAGTATTATGAGAAGCACCGCATCCGCCGTTACGGCTTCCACGGCAGCAGCCACCGCTTTGTAAGCAGCCGTTACTGCGATATGATGGGCACCACCGACAAGAAGATCATCGTTTGCCACCTGGGCAACGGCTCCTCTATCACCGCTGTTGAGGGCGGCAAGTCGATGGACACCACCATGGGCATGACCCCCCTTGAGGGCCTTATCATGGGTACCCGCTCGGGCAGCATTGACCCCTCGCTTGTAACCATTCTGGCCGAGAAGGAAAATGTAACCCCCGCTCAGATGGTAGACATCCTTAACAAAAAGTCGGGCTATCAGGGCATCTCGGGCGAGACCAGCGATCAGCGTGACCTTGGCGAGGCCGCCGAGAAGGGCAACAAGCGCGCTATTCTTGCTCTGGACATCCAGCGCTACCAGATCAAGAAGTACATCGGTGGCTATGCAGCTGCTATGGGCGGTGTTGACGCAATTATCTTCTGCGGCGGCATTGGCGAAAACGACATCGACGTGCGCAAGGCCGTTTGCTCCGATATGGAGTGGATGGGCGTAAAGCTTGATGAAAAGGCCAACGACATGCGTGGCCAGGAAAAGAAAATCTCGACCGCTGACTCCAAGGTTGAAGTATGGGTAATCCCCACCAACGAGGAGCTTATGATTGCACGCGACACCAAGAGTGTTGTTGGCAAGTAAAACTGCTTTATACAAAGCCCCACTGCCTGCAATAGGCGGTGGGGCTTTTTGCTTTTTCATGCTTTATTTGCTCCGCCTGCGGCTTTGTTTATGAATTTTGGGTAAATTTTTTTGTTGTATGACAAAATACAGCATGTCAATGGTTGTCAGTTTGTTAATATGCGTGGTATAGTATAAATATGGAATAATTTAGATGTTTTGCTCTACAAAGGCATGTGTATTTTGCACCACTGCACCCACCACCATATCCGGGCGCACCCCTTATATATTTGCTTTACAAACCGTAGTCACAACACAGGCTGTCGGTTTATATACTTCATCTTGATTTTTACCCCCCCTGAAAGGAGTTATCCTCTTGAAAAACATCTCAAAGCTCACGGCCGGACTGCCAACATTTTCACAACTTAACAAGGCGCTTTCAAAGGGTGGCGACCCCCTGCTTTGCGTTGGGCTATCGCGAATACATAAAGCCCAGTTTATAGAGGCCCTTGCCACGCAGGAGGGGCACAGTTTATTGATTATCACCCCCGACGAACCGGGGGCCGTGCGCATGTGTGAGGACATAAACTCCTTTTTTGGCGACGACATGGCGGTGCATTACCCTGCCCGCGATTTTGTACTGCGTCCGGTTGAGGGTGTGTCGCACGAGTATGAACATGTGCGTCTGGGACTGCTGGCGCGTATGCTGCACGGGGAGTGTCCCGTTGTGGTGGCCGCGGCCGAGGCCGCCCTTGGGTGCACCATCCCTCCCGACATTCTGCGCCACCGCCGTGTCACCCTGCGCCCGGGCGATAGCTACTCCACCCATCAGCTCTGCGCACTGCTTGTACAGGCAGGCTACAGCCGTTGTGATCAGGTGGAGGGGTTTTGCCAGTTCTCGCTTCGCGGCGGAATACTCGACTTTTTCCCACCACATAGCCAAAACCCCTGCCGCATAGAGCTTTGGGGTGACGAGATAGACACAATATCCACCTTTGCCGTTGACACACAGCGCCGAGAGGACACCCTAAAGGAGATTGTCATCTCCCCTGCACGGGAGGTGCTTTTGCCCCCAGCTGAGGAATTTGTGCCAAAACTACAGGCCGTGGCCGATGCCATGACCTCCTCACGGCAGGCGGCCGGCAAAAAACTTCTTCTTGAGGACATAGCTCACCTACAGGATGGATTGGAGCTTGCCTGCACCGACCGCTACCTGCCCATGGTGTACCAAAACCCCGCACTGCTGTTTGATTATATGGGGGATCGTCTGCTAATTCTTGACGACCCCAACGCCATAAAGGACAGCATGAAGCAGATAATCTGGCAACAGGGCGAAGACGTGACCACCCTGCTGTCCGAGGGGCTTCTCTGCCCCGGGTGTGATCGCTTTTACGAGGACTACACCACCCTTGCCACCCTGGCGCACCGTCACACCTCCCTGCTTTTAGACAACTTTGCCCGTACCCACTCGGAATTTACCCTGTCCGAGATTGTAAACATTCCTGCCACACAGCTCTCGCTTTGGGGTGGTGATGTGGGGCTGTTGCGGGAGGATTTACAGCACTACATAGAAAACAGTTTTTCGACCGCCATTTTGGCAGGCAGTTCGGCCGGTGCCGATCTACTGTATAAAGACCTTCTTGCCGACGGCCTGCCGGTAGACCGCGGGGAGGATCTTACCACCATAACTCGTGGGCGTGTGCTGATCTGCTCGGGGGGGCTTCCCGCCGGCTTTGAATACCCTGCACAGGGCATAGCCCTAATAAGCGGCGGACGTGTGACCCAGCACAAAAAACGCACCCGTAGCCGCACCTCTACAAATCGTGGCGACAAACTGCGCTCCATCGCCGATCTTACAAAGGGAGACTACGTTGTGCACATCTCGCACGGCATAGGCATATTTGGTGGCATAATAAAAAAAGAGGTACAGGGCATCACCAAGGACTACATACAAATACGCTACGGCGCAGGTGATGTGCTGTTTGTACCTGTAACACAACTTGACTTGGTGACAAAATATATTGGCGGACGGGAGGAGGGCAAGGTCAAGCTCAGCCGCCTAAACTCGGGCGAGTGGCACAAAACACGACAGCGTGTAAGTGCCGCAGGGGCCGACATGGCCGATGAGCTAATAGCCCTTTATGCCAAACGCCAGCAGATGGAGGGACACGTTTTCCCGGTGGACGATGCCTGGCAACGTGAATTTGAGGACGGCTTTGCCTACACCGAAACCGATGATCAGTTGCGCTGTATCAGCGAAATCAAGGGCGATATGCAGAGCAAGGTGCCCATGGACCGCCTGCTTTGCGGTGATGTTGGCTTTGGCAAGACCGAGGTGGCCCTGCGTGCCGCCTTTAAGTGCGTGACAGCCGGCAAGCAGTGTGCCGTACTTGTGCCCACCACCATACTGGCCTGGCAACACTTCCAAAGCTTTAAGCAGCGCATGGAGGGTTTTCCAATAAATATTGAGATGCTCTCACGTTTTCGCACCACAAAACAACAAAACGAGATAATGCGTGACATACGGGCCGGGGTGGTAGATCTTATTGTGGGCACCCACCGCATAATTCAAAAGGATATGGATTTTAAGGATCTTGGACTTTGCATCATAGACGAAGAACAGCGTTTTGGTGTTGCACACAAGGAAAAGTTCAAGGAACTTCGTGGCAATGTTGATGTGCTTACCCTCTCGGCCACACCCATACCACGCACCCTAAACATGGCCATGAGCGGCATACGCGACATGTCAACCATAGAGGAACCACCCCAGGATCGCCACCCTGTACAGACCTATGTGCTGGAGTATGACGAGGGTGTGGTTGAGGGGGCAATTCGCAAGGAACTGCGCCGTGGTGGACAGGTTTTTGTTCTGCACAACCGCATAGACAGCATCGACAGCTGTGCCGCACGTCTTTCACAGCTTATCCCCGAGGCCCGCATTCGTGTGGCGCATGGCCGCATGGGTGAGGAGGCAATGTCCTCTATATGGCAGGGGCTTGTCGAGCAGGAGATAGACATTCTGGTTTGCACCACCATAATAGAATCCGGGGTGGATCTGCCAAACTGCAACACCTTGATTGTAGAGAATGCCGACCACATGGGGCTTGCACAGCTTTACCAGCTGCGCGGACGTGTGGGACGCAGTGGCCGCCGTGCCTATGCCTACCTCACCTTTCGCCGTGGCAAGGTGCTAACCGAGGTGGCCGAAAAACGCCTGCAGGCCATACGGGAGTTTACAGCCTTTGGTTCGGGGTTTCGTATTGCAATGCGTGATCTGGAAATTCGTGGTGCAGGTGATATACTTGGTCGGGCACAACACGGCCATATGGAGGCAGTGGGGTATGATTTATACCTGCGGCTGTTGTCCGACGCCGTGGCAAAACAACAGGGGCAACCTGTAAAACGTGCCCTTGAGTGCACCGTTGATTTGCAAATTGCCGCCCACATACCCGAGGACTACATTTCAAACACAGCACAGCGCATAGACATATACAAAAAGATGGCCGCCATCCAAACCCACGAGGACTCATACGACATGATAGATGAGCTAATAGATCGCTTTGGCGACCCACCGCCCTCGGTGCATGGCCTTGTGGAGGTGGCGCTACTGCGTGGCTCGGCCGCACGCATGGGCTTTGCCGAGATATCACAACGTGGCGACTCTCTTCTTCTTTACCCCCAACAGCTAAACATGGAAACAGCCGCCATGCTGGCCACACGTCTGCGCGGAAGGGTGTTGGTAAGCGCCGGCGAAAAACCATATATAACGGTGCGCTTTGCAAAAAACCAAACCCCCATAGATGCCATGAAAGAGGTCATGGGACTTATTGAGAGCTAAGAAAACAAGCTGACACTTTGTAAATAAAGTGTCAGCTTGTTTTTTGGAGCGACTGTTTTTGTGCCGATTTATTTGCAGGGTGCTATTGCTCATAAAATAATCATATCACACATTTTAACTGTTTTTCATAGGATAAAACATGTTATACCTTAAATTTTCATAATTTTCCGAGTGTAGCACTTGGGTTTTAACCGTCAAAACCCGCAGTTTGACCCTGCAAATTATCAGCTGTATCATCCCATAAATTACTTCAAAACATCGAGGTGATTGACATGCCACCTGTACCGTTTATACCTATTGCCGCCACCTCAATTACCAAGGAGATTACCGATGAGAGCGCCGAGTTTTCTCTAAATCTTCTGGACTGGGAACGGTTTTCCACCCTGCTTATAATTGCAAGCTCGGTGTTGGTGCTTGTGTCGGCCGGGCAGAGCCGAACACTTATTGCCGCCCGAAATTTGCCCGAGGAGGAATTTGCCGCCCTGCGTGAAAAGGTTACCCCAATACGCACCGCCATGGGCTCGCTACTAATAGGCATACTTGCCCTTGTCATTCTTACCTGGGCCTCGGTTGCCCGTTTTGCACAGCGCAGGGAGCTCATACGCCTTGGCGATACCAGCCTTACACTATGGCCCGATGCCGTCATAGTCGTAGGATTTTTAATATCGCTTGTGGCCACAGGGTTTAAGGCCTTGGGCGTGGGCAAGCGGTATAAAGAGCTTGCACCGCTGGTAATAATATAATATTTTTAGCATTTTATACTATTTGTATTTATGTTTCCCCCAAAACGCCCCCCATGTCACATTTCATGGGGGGCGTAATAATCGTTATTCTTCTGTTTTCTCCTGCTCAGCGCCCTCTTTTTTTGCCTTGGGCTTGTCCTTTGAAAGAAAATCGCTTATCCTGTCCATGGTTTCGGGCACAAGGTTAAGCACACGGTCAACAGTCTGCCCCTTCTCGGCCAGTTGTAGCAGCTGCACATTGCCACCCTTTAGCACCAAAAATGCAATGGGTTGTACCGTAACACCGCCACCGCTTCCGCCACCGAACTTATCCGAATCGGCGGCCTTGCCTGTGTCGGCACCGCCTGCGGCAAAGGCAAACGACACCTTGGACACGGGAATTATGGTCGAGCCATCGGGCGTTTGTATGGCCTCACCGATTATTGTATCGGCACTAACCATGTTTTTTAGGTTGCCCAGCACATTATCATTTAGCGAATTAAGATTTCCTTTTGCCATTGCAGGTCCCTCCCTCGGCGACTTATAACACGCAGTCGCCTAAAATATACATTTTATTATGCAAAACCCTTGCTGTTTACACCCTCATTAACACATTTGGGAATCTTCCTTTTACTGATTATATACAATTTACACCTCGGGGGCAAGTGCTTGTTGCATCATTCGGGTTAAAATTCCAATTAAAAATAAAATTCCCCCAAAAACAACCGTCGACGGCCTTACCCTAAACGCCACCTGCGCATATGCGCTGTCCTCTTGCCCCAAAAAATCAGGGGTTATGGATATCTCCTTTGGGGGGCGTAGCCGTGCAGCGGTAGAGAGCAGCGAAAGGGCCGTGTAAAGCGCTGCATTGGCCTGCCCATAGGCTATGGCCGTTTTTGCGGCATCATCACGGGCTATGCGTATACGCACCACAATGCCGGCAATTACGGTTCTTTTGAGTATATAGCCGCCCCCCCTGCCAAGACTGCGCAAAAGAGTGGGTACCCACTCGATGTAATCTAAAAGTTCACGGCCCGACTGTTTACCCTCTGTGCCCTTTTTCTTTTTGGTGTCCCCCTGCTTTGTCGCGGCTTTTTTTGCGGCTTTTGGCTTCTTTTTAGCCCTTGGGAACAGTTTTATGCGCAAAAATAAATAGCGCAGGGTAACGGTGGTATTGCCATCATAGTTTACATACAGGCCTATTGGTAGCACAAGTAGCAATGTTATTAGTGCCACTACGCATATAAAAACCTCCAAACCCTGTCACCTCCTCATCCTCGCCACGCCACTACATGTCAAGCTGAAGTTGGTCGCTTTGTTGATCGTCATCAAAGGCTATTTGCCCCTCAAGGGGTTGTTGTGGTGGCGGTTGCTGTGGCTCTTCCTCGCCCGGATCGGTCAGTGGGGGAAGATCGGACAGCCCCGAAAATCCGAATGTTCGCAAAAAATGCGTGGTGGTTCGGTAGGAGATGGGGCGGCCGGGCAGCTCAAGGCGGCCTGCCTCCTCTATGAGCCCCTTTTCGGCAAGGGAGCTTACAACGCCGCCACTGTCCACGCCACGCACCTGATCCACAAAACTGCGGGTTACGGGCTGGTTGTAGGCCACCACCGCCAGCACCTCCATGGCCGCCTGGGAAAGCGGTGTATTGCGCCTAACCTCAAGGGCTTCCTTTATTATATCGGCATAATCGGGACGGGTGGAGAGCTGGTATGTCCCCTCAAAGCACTGCAAATGTATGGGGCTTTGGCTCTCGTCAAGGTAATCACCCACCGAAAGTATCAGTTTGCGGGTTTGTTCGGGATCAAGCTCCAACACCTGGGCGATGCGCTCGCATTCAATTGGTTCGCCTGCGGCAAACAGCAGGGCAAATATCTCTTTTTGTGAGGAATTTAAAACCATCCTATGCACCACCCTTTCATCATGATTGTGCCGCACCCTCAGAAGCCGTCGGGGCTACGGGGGTGCGGTGGAATGTTAGTTGCTCATTTTCCGCGTCAATGCTAACACGCTTTGATTTTATAAGCTCCAGCACAGCAAGGAATGTGGCCACCATCTCGCTGCGTCCGGCCGGAGTTGGAACAAACAGTTTATTCATGCGCAGTGTGCTTTTGTGGTACATTCTGCGCATTATATGCATAATACGGGAGGTCACCGACACCACAGGTCGTGCCACCAATGGGGAAAAGGTGCTCTGCTCGGGGGGCAGACGCCTGCGCCCCTTGCCCACAGCATCAAGATAACTGCGCAGCAGTTCCTCGGACGAATGGGTCAGGCGATAGGTCAAATCAATCTCAATGTCGGCCGGCTGTCTTGCAAAGAAAACCTGCCCCAAATTGCGCCCGGCAAGTTCGGCCGCGGCACGCTTACAAGCGGCATATTCCACAAGTTGCCCCACAAGCTCGGCCCGCTCCTTCTCCTGCTCCTCCTCGTGTCGGGGCAGAAGGCTCAGTGTCTTTAGGTGTATAAGGCGGGAGGCCATGTCCAAAAACTCGCTTGAAACCTCAAGGTTTTGCCCCTCCCAGCTTGAAATGTGTTCAAGATACTGCGCCAAAAGCACCGATATCTCTATATCCTCAATATTGAGTTTGTGTTTGGATATCAAATAAAGCAGTAGGTCCAACGGCCCCTCGTACTCGGCCACCTTGTATGATAGCTTGTCCATGCTCTCCCCCCTCTCTTTTTATGCTTACGTTGCTTAAAAACTGCCTACAAAAAATGTCATTGTATCCAAAAGGCCTATCAGTATATTTGTAACAAATCTCAGTGGAACGCTCAGAGCACCTGTCCACAGCAGGAAAAATACACCCATGAAGATAAAACGCTCATAGCGCATTATTTGGAAGTAGTACCGCTCGGGCAGGAAATAAAACAGCAAACGTGAGCCATCAAGCGGAGGTATGGGCAGAAGATTAAACACAGCAAGGTAGACATTGGTGCTTATCATGATTGATAGTATTGTCGATACCATAAACAGCGCAGATGATCCGCTTATAAGACCTGCTGTAACCATGAGCTTGTATATAATCATCAGTACAAGCCCCAAAATTAGGTTGGATACAGGCCCCGCAAGACTTGATAGCGCCATGCCAAGTTTTGGGTTTTGGAAGTTTCGTGGGTTTATGGGCACAGGTTTTGCCCAGCCCACACCAACAAACACCAGCATTAGGGTGCCAATGGGGTCAAGGTGGGAAAGCGGATTTAGTGTAAGTCGGCCCTGATAGCGCGCTGTGCTGTCGCCAAGTTTATAGGCCACATATGCGTGGGCAAACTCGTGCACCGGAAGGGCAGTGGCCGCCACTATTAGTAGCACAATTTTTTCGAATATCAGATCTGTCATATTATATACTCCAATCAAAATGCAGGCTCTTGGTAGTTTATGCCTGTTTTTAGATAACCTTCCCTAATAAGAATGTTTTTCCAATGCCGCTATTATACCGCTATGACCATAAAAATACAAGGGCGATACCCAAAACGACATCAAAGTTCAATAAAAATTAAAACTTTATTTATAAAAGTGGTAAAAACCCCTTGCATTTCGTCGTCATGTCTGGTAAAATATTTTTTGTTTCGCCAAATCTAACTGAGAATAGGAGGTGCAGCAGTTATGGCTAAGTGCGACATCTGTGGAAAGGGTGTTACCTTTGGTATCAAAGTTTCTCACTCCCATCGTAGGAGCAACAGAACTTGGAAACCCAATGTCAAGCGAGTGAAGGCTATTGTAGCAGGGTCCCCTTGTCACATCCACGCCTGCACCCGTTGTCTTCGTTCCGGCAAGGTGCAACGCGCCGTTTAATTGTCGGTACTAAAATACGAGTGAAAAAAGAAGCCATCCCATGTGGGAGGGCTTCTTTTTTTGTAATTTTTTTACCCATTGTTTCAGGTGGGAAATTCTGTTATAATATAGTGCAGATAATGCAGGGCATTATTTTAGACAAAAAAAATGTGGGTGCGTGCTACAAAATAGCTATTATTTCCCTGTTTTTTGTCCCAATGAATTGATGAATTTGCAGTGCAAAATATATTATAGCTTGACATTATGAAGATGGAGGGCCGGCAAATGACAATTGATAAAAAAGTTATACTACAAAAAGCAACAGAACACGATAGTTTTTATCTGTATGACCAAAAGGGCATTATAAGCGCTGCACATGAGCTAAAGGATAATTTTTTAGGGGTCGAGTTTTTGTATTCTGTAAAGGCCAACCCCCACCACCTTGTGACCAAAACCATCTTTGATAGCGGAATTGGCGCCGATGCCGCCAGCCTGTGGGAGGTTCTGCACAGCCGTGATCAGGGTGTGCCCCCCGAGAAAATCCACTTTTCTTCCCCCGGCAAAAGCATAAACGACATACAAACCGCCCTGGACTGCTCCACCCTTGTGGCCGACAGCCTGGGCGAGCTTGAGCGCATAAATAATGTCGCCAAGGACAGAGGCCAAAAGGCTCGTGTTGGGGTTCGCATAAATCCCGACTTCACCTTTTTTGGCCAATGGGGTGACCCCTCCAAATTTGGCATAGATCAGGAGCTGTTTTTGCGCCGTCTGGACCTTTTGGCCGAGCTTGAAAACATCGAGGTAATTGGCATTCATGTGCATGTGCGCAGTCAGGAACTGCGTCAGGCCGTTATAGAGCGCTACTACGAAAATATGCTAAACCTCGCCACCGAACTGCAAAACAAACTCGGTCGCCCCCTTGAGTTTATAAACTTTGGCTCGGGCATTGGCATCCCCTATGACAAGGAAGATATCCCGCTTGACATACCCTCCCTTGGGGCCGCCATGAGCAAACTAATAGCAGATTTTCGTGACAAGCTGCCACAGGCCGTATTCTATATCGAAACAGGCCGCTTTTTGGTGGGCAAAAACGGCGTTTACGTCACCAAGGTTATGGACAAAAAGGAGTCCTATGACAAAACCTTTGTCCTTTTGCACAACACCCTAAACGGATTTGTGCGCCCCTCCCTTGCCCAAATGGTGCTAAGCTACACCGAAGATCTTCACCCCAACAGCTACGAACCGCTTTTTACCGGGGCCAAACCTTTTGAGATAATTCCCCTTGTGGAGGAAAAGGATCTTGAGCAGGTAACCCTTGCCGGCAACCTATGCACCGCTGTTGATGTCATTGCAAAGGACATTATGCTTCCCATACTAAATGTTGGCGATGCACTGCTGCTAACCAATGCCGGCAGTTACGCCGCTGTAATTTCCCCAATGCAGTTTGCACACCTTCCCACACCGCCCGAGCTTTTCCTCACCACAGAGGGACAGGTGGTTTAACACCCTACAAAACAAATAACAGGGAACAGCCATGGCTATTCCCTGTTTTTTTATGTATGGGTGGTGGACAGGTGTTTTTGGGCAAAAAAATGCCGCCCCCACGATTGCAGGAACAGCACCGGTGGTGGACGATAAGGGACTTGAACCCCTGACCTCCCGCACGTCAAGCGGAAGCTCTACCAGCTGAGCTAATCGTCCAAATTAAGTTGTCTTTTGTCGGCCAAATACACAGATTTCACCGACGAAACAAGCAGTATTATATCATCAAATTTTTGTAAAATCAATACCCAAAACACCCTTTTTGCGAAAAAAACGTCGGCTTTTTGCAAATATCCAAAACAATGTGCACACAATTTTATCATTTGCAAATAAATGGCGAACAACAAAGAATCTTCCCACAAAAAAGTGGGGGGCAATAATAAGGAAATCGTCTCTCGGAATTCTCCCTATTATGGGCCATAAATTCTCCGCTATTCGCCGCTTTACTATGCGTCTTTTTCTTTTTTGCTTTTGCGCTCCTCCGGCTTTGCCGGCAGGCGCTGTGCGGTTATGCTGGTAATCCTGCGTTGGTCGGCCTGGGTTACTGTAAAGCGAAATCCCGCAATTTCAAGCTGTGGGTGTTCCCCGGGCCCCGGAATGTGGTCGAGCAGTTCGACCAAAAGCCCACCTATTGTTTCGTAATCGGTGTCGTCGGTTATCTCTATATCCAGCAGGCGCTCGGTGTCGTCTATGGTCATGGAGCCGTCGAGTGTAAATAGGTCGTCGGTTATGCGCATGGAATTATCAACCTCATTGTCGTACTCATCCTGTATATTGCCCAGTACCGACTCAACAAGATCCTCCATTGTTACAAGTCCCGAGGTGCCACCGTATTCGTCCACCACCACCGCCATGTGTAGCTTTTTAGCACTAAACTGCGAGAAGAGCTCGTTGCATCGGGTCGACTCGGGCACAAACATGGGCTTGCGCATTAGGGCAGTTATGTCAAAATCACCCGAGGGATCATTTTTCTCAAGCAAAGAAAGCAGATCCTTTACGTATAAAATACCCTGTATATTGTCAACACTCTCAGCATAAACAGGTATGCGCGAATGCCCCGAGGTTCTGGCAAGCTCTACAACCTCACCAAGTCCACTGCCCTTGGAAACCCCCAATAGGTCGGTGCGGTGGGTCATTACCTCCACCACGGTGCGGTCGGCAAAATCAAACACGTTGTTTATCATCTCGCGCTCGGTTTTTTGTATGGTACCGCTTTGGTTGCCCTCCTCAACAAGCTCCCTTATTTCCTCCTCGGTCACCTGGTCGTCCTGTACAGCCACCGGCGCTCCAATCAGTGTTAAAACACCCTTGGAGGCCGCCGTAAGCAGTGCCGTAAACGGGCGCTCTATGGCCACAAAAAAACATAGCAGTCCACTCATTTTATAGGCGGCACTGTCGGGATTTTTGTGGGCAAGTCGCCTTGGCACCGTCTGTGCAAAAACCAAAAACACACAGCACAGCACCACCGCAAACAATACTATTACGGCATATTTTGTCACGGCCATACCAAATGCCGTGGGCTGGTGTGAGGAGTTTAGCAAAATCTCGGTGGCCATATTATCAAACCGCTTTAAGAGCATGTCGGTGGCCACCACCGTGCCCAAAATTGTCACAAACATTCCGCTAAAAACAAGCGGAGCGAGTACGCTTTCTCGTCCACTGCAAAGTTTTTGCAGGTTTTGAGCAGTTTTGTTGCCCTCGGCGGCCCTGCGCCTAAGCTTAGATTCGCTGAGCTGTTCCAATGCCTCAGCTCCGGCCGAAAAAAACATCTTAAGGCATATCAGTACAATTAAAATAACAACACCTATGCTGTCACTGTCCATCTGTGAGCCTCCAGACCCTCAATTTGTGTTTGCGTCAAAATTATATACAAATTTTAAAATACCAAGCCACAACGCCCTCAAAAAATTATTACAAACTCCTATTTTAGGTTGTGTAGCCCTTTTAATCCACGGTGCAAATTTGAAAGATAAAACCCTGCAGATTTATTCACCGCTGTGTATGGGGATATTATAAGCATTTAGAGTGCCTTTGTCAATTTATTTGATGTTTCTAATTGTTTTTGTGCACAAAAAACCTGCCCAATAAATGGTTTTTTTGCATTACAAAAGAAAACTGCACCTCTTGGCATCCCATTACTTGTTAATTTATTATCAAAAAGATATATTTGGCGCCTTTTTTCCTTTACATTTGCTAAAATAAATGATAATATTTGAGGTGGCAAAAAAGCCTGCGAGCATAGTCTCGCACATAACTGTTTTCACAACATTTTTATACATTTAAGGGAGGAGAACTAAAAAATGGCAAGATCTAAAAAAACCATGGATGGCAATAATGCCGCGGCTCACGTTTCTTATGCATTTACCGAAGTTGCAGGCATTTACCCCATCACCCCGTCCAGCCCAATGGCCGACTATGTCGACCAGTGGTCGGCCGCCGGCCGCAAGAACATCTTTGGCACCACCGTAAACGTTATCGAAATGCAGTCCGAGGCAGGTGCCGCCGGCACAGTGCACGGCTCGCTTGGAACCGGTGCCATGACCACCACCTACACAGCTTCTCAGGGACTACTACTAATGGTTCCCAACATGTACAAAATTGCAGGCGAGCTGCTTCCCGCAGTTTTCCATGTATCGGCTCGTACCGTGTCCAGCCATGCGCTGAACATCTTTGGTGATCACTCCGACGTTTATGCCTGTCGTCAGACCGGCTTTGCAATGTTGGCCGAAACCAACCCCCAGGAAGTAATGGACCTTGCCCCCGTGGCTCATCTGGCCACCATCGAGGGTCGCGTTCCCTTCATCAGCTTCTTTGACGGTTTCCGTACCTCCCACGAGGTTCAGAAGATTGAGGTTTGGGATTACGAGGATTTGGGCGAGATGTGCAACATGGAGGCCGTTGATGCCTTCCGTAAGCACTGTCTAAACCCCGAGCGCCCCCTAACCCGCGGCTCTCACGAGAACGGCGACATCTTCTTCCAGCACCGCGAGGCCTGCAACAAGTTCTACGACGAGCTTCCCGCAGTTGTTGACAAGTACATGGACAAGGTTAATGCCAAAATTGGCACCGACTACAAACTGTTTAACTACTACGGCGCACCCGATGCCGAGCGTGTAATCATTGCCATGGGTTCTGTATGTGATGTAGCCGAAGAGGTTATTGACTACATGAATGCCGCCGGCGAAAAGGTTGGCCTTATCAAGGTTCGCCTATACCGTCCCTTTGCAGCCGACCGTCTTCTTGCCGCAATTCCCGCAAGCTGCAAGAGCATAGCCGTGCTTGACCGCACCAAGGAGCCCGGCGCACTGGGCGAGC
The DNA here is from genome assembly GCA_964369885.1 of uncultured Oscillospiraceae bacterium. Lineage (GTDB taxonomy): Bacteria > Bacillota > Clostridia > Oscillospirales > Ruminococcaceae > Heteroruminococcus. The sequence goes on along the minus strand of CAYJGQ010000024.1, from coordinate 1,921 downwards.
CCCTTTACCTCGACGTTGTAACCTCCCTTGCAAATGCAGGCAAGAACGACATCAAGGTTATTGGCGGACGTTACGGCCTTGGCTCTAAGGACACACCTCCCTCGAGCATTTTCGCAGTATACAGCGAGCTTTCCAAGGCTGATCCTAAGCGTCAGTTCTCCATGGGCATCGTTGATGACGTTACCCACCACTCCCTACCCGAGGCCGAGGAAACCCCCAACACCGCAGCAGCCGGCACCATTGAGTGTAAGTTCTGGGGTCTGGGCGGCGACGGCACCGTTGGCGCTAACAAGAACTCCATTAAAATTCTGGGCGACCACACCGACAAGTATGTACAGGCCTACTTCCAGTACGACTCCAAGAAGACAGGCGGTATCACCGTATCCCACCTGCGCTTTGGTGACAAGCCCATCAAGAGCTCCTACTATATCAACAAGGCCGACTTTGTTGCCTGCCACAACCCCTCCTATGTAATTAAGGGTTACCGCATGGTTAACGACGTAAAGCCCGGCGGTGTATTCCTTATCAACTGCCAGTGGAGCAACGAGGAGCTAAACGAGAACATGCCTGCAGAGGCCAAGCGTTATATTGCTAAGAACAATATTCAGCTATACACCGTTAACGCCATTGACCTTGCAACTAAAATTGGCATGGGCAAGCGCACCAACACCATCCTACAGTCGGCCTTCTTTGCACTGTCGGGTGTAATGCCCATCGACGAGGCTGTTGGCTACATGAAGGATGCCGCTACCCGCAGCTACTCCAAGAAGGGTCAAGAAATTGTTGACATGAACCACAAGGCCATCGACGCCGGCGTTTCGGCCTATGTAAAGGTTGAGGTTCCTGCCGACTGGGCCAACGCTACCGACACCGCAAGTGGCGCCAAGCTTGATGGCAAGGCCGAGCTTGTAACAATGGTTGAGGACATCATGCTTCCTGTTTCCAGAATGAAGGGCGACAGCCTGCCTGTATCGGCATTCCTGCCCCACGCCGACGGCACATTTGAGCAGGGCGCATCGGCCTACGAGAAGCGTGGCGTTGCTGTAAACGTACCCGAGTGGCTACCCGAGAACTGTATCCAGTGTAACCGCTGTTCCTACGTTTGCCCCCATGCCACCATCCGTCCCTTCGCACTTACCGCTGACGAGGTTGCAGCACTTCCTGCCGGCGCCAAGACCATGAAGATGACCGGTAAGTTTGATGTTGATTACACCTTCACAATGGCTGTTTCTCCCTTGGACTGCATGGGTTGTGGCGTTTGTGCCGACGTTTGCCCCTCTAAGCAGAAGGCACTCGTACTCAAGCCCCAGGACGAGCAGCTTGCACAGCAGCCCATCTTTAACCACCTTGTAGAGAATGTTTCCCGCAAGGATGACATGCCCGAGCTTAAGACCGTTAAGGGTAGCCAGTTTGCCCAGCCTCTGCTCGAGTTCTCGGGTTCCTGCGCAGGTTGTGCCGAGACCGCTTACGCTCGTCTTGTCACCCAGCTTTACGGCCAGCGCATGTATATCTCCAACGCAACAGGTTGTTCCTCCATCTGGGGCGGACAGGCCGCCACATCGCCCTACACCACCGACATCCGCACAGGCTTTGGTCCTGCTTGGTGTAACTCCCTATTTGAGGATAATGCCGAGCACGGTCTTGGTATGTACTACGGCCAGAAGGCCGTGCGTGACCGCCTGATTGCAAAGCTTGAGGCCGAAACCTTTAACAATCCTGAGGCCAAGGCCGCTGTTGAGGAATACCTTGCCACCAAGGACAACGGTGACCTCAACGAAATAGCCACCGCAAAACTCATCACCGCCCTTGAGGGTTGCAACTGTGACTTTGCCAAGGAAATTCTGGCCGACAAGGAGTTCCTATCCAAGAAATCGGTTTGTATCTTCGGCGGCGACGGCTGGGCATATGACATCGGTTTTGG
>CAYJGQ010000023.1:0-23923 GCA_964369885.1 uncultured Oscillospiraceae bacterium | reverse complement strand
TAATATCTTTTTACGCTATAATTTAGTATACCAATTTACCTCAAACTTCGCAACAAATAAAGCAGCGCCGTCCACAGTGGTCGGCGCCGCTTTATTTGTTAGCTTATTATAGCTTTTGGATTCGTACTATTTCAAGCTCTGAGGTCACCGTAAGTTCAATCTGTTCTCCACTAAAGTCGTGGGTAAAGGTCACTTGTGACAACTCTGTTAAATCCCGTCCAAGTATGGTGACTGTATAGGTTTGCACACCCGTAAGTCCTTCGCCAAACATTACCACTTCACCGAGTGGTAGCATGCTGTTGTCGGCCGCTGTCATACCGCCACCCTGCTCATCAAAACTCCACTCAATGCCATAAACACCGCCTGCGTTAATGCTCACAGCCACCAAAGGATCTAACATATCCTCCTCATCCTGCTCAAGCTTTGACTGCATGTTCATTTCGTGTGTTGTATTTATATTGCCGGCAGGCATGGGAACAGTTTCTGCGTAGTTGTGCTGTACCCATTCAGGTAGCTGTGAAGATAACGACTTTGGCAAATCATTGTAATTTATAAACAGTGTTGCGCCCACGGACTGCCCATCATCGTCTACAACTATCATGGTCAATGGTTCGCCACCATTTACCGAACGATTGTACCCGGCGCTTAGCAAGGAGGCAATCGTTGCGGGATCGTTTACCACAATGCCATCAACACTCATATCGCTTCTAAGCATATTAATCTCTTCGCTTGAATAATACTTGTTGGCGTTATTTAGCTCATGTATAACCGAATCACCGTTGTACCACATGCCATAACCATCCGGCATAATGAATATCTCATCGGGCATCTCGTCAGGCACTTGACTGTACTGCGAAATTCCCATCTGCTCAAAAGCCATTATGGTGTTCTTGTAATGTGGATAGATTGTTATATACCCACCTACATAGGTATCCTCGGTTAGTATAGCATTGCTGGGATCAAAGGAGGATTCAAACTCAATATAGGCAATAGCGGTTTGGTCGCCCTGTATCAGTGCAGTTTCATCGTCGGCCAACAAATCAAGTCTAAAGGCCTGTAGCAGTCGCTCGATGTCCTGCTCACTGCTTACCACAGCCGGATCAAGACCATAGGTATTGGTAATGGTCATTGAGGCGTAATCCTCTGCGGTGGTTACAAAGGCAGGATGAGTTTTCTCGGTAAACTCTGATGATGCCTCAAGTTTTAGTATTTCATTAAATGCGGGCGAGGTTTCCGTGGATCCATAACGGCGTGAGATTTTCATTCCGTTGGAAAGATTATATGTCACCTCAAACCAACCCGCATGTGGCAGATTTTGACCAAGTTCATAGTATGCCTCTTGAGCGTTGGGGTCGGCAGCTATTGCATGAATATCACGCACCAAATTCACCGTTTCACTTTGGGAAAGCTCAAGATCATATTTGCCCATATAGTGGCGCATTTCATTGCCAAAATCGTCAAACCACACTTGGTATTCATCAGCATTTAACAGTCCTATATTTACGTAACTTCCGCGGTAATTTATGGTTATGGACTCCACATCCTCTGCAGCAGGTATGCGGCTTTCATAGCCAAGACCGCCCGTAATAAAAATCACAGATGCCACTGTGGTAATACCTACTGCCACACCGCCTCGCAATAGGCTACTGCGTAGCCCCTTAAACCCGCGTTGGAGTATTGCTTGGGTTAGAATAAACGCCAAAGCCGCAAATACAAAGCTCCAGACAACAAAAGATATTCGGTTAAGAGTACCGCCCGAATTCATCGCAGCAAATGACATTAGCATATCACCCATGAGCATACCACCGGTCATACCCACAACATACACCACGGCCAAAACGCCAAACTGTGCAAGGGGTGCGTTTGCGGTACTGGTTTCGGCCACCTCACTGCGCCTACGCCTGTAGATGTAGTCTGCGGCAAACAAAATTCCCACCGATAGCACAAGCCACACCAACACAAAAATTGTGCTGGGCATAAAGTTTATGTGAGAAAACTCATACCCCGAGTTCATATAGCGCTCGGCCATTAAAGTTATGGGAGAGGCAAATGCTCCATAGCTAAACACATCTTCACTTACCACGAAACCTCGAAGTGTTGAGTCGCAAATCATAATGGTAAACCAAATTAGGATTGGCAGTACAATCAAAAGTTCGCAGGAAAAGATAAAGTTATCAAATATTGTGCCAACCTGCACCGCAACAAAGGCCACTATGCAAAGTGTAGAGAATATGACTATGGCCCAGAGGGCAAAATCCATAAGCACATATGGCACCATGAATTCGTATTGAGGTAGAGTAGCCATTCTTACAAGACCGGCCACAATAACCACAAGGTAGTTTGCCGCAAGGGGAATAATAACCGACTCGGCCGCCGACAATACCCCACCAAATATCAATGTGCTACGCTTAATGGGCAGACTGTGAAACACATCCACCGAACGCTTTGTGTGCATATAACTAAACTGCGAAAGCCCCGCATACAAAGTCATAACAAGCACCACGGCAAATACAAAGAAAAGACTGGGGCCGGTGTGGTGAGAAAGTAGATCAAATTCATGATTGCCCAGATCTCTAATAACATCGTGATGATTTACCACATACCAAGGATTAAATACCTCCAGGATATACTGAAGTGGAAATGTTATAAACAAAACTATGCCGAAATAGAGCATGACACTGCGATTGCGTCGAGATAGGCTCTTGATAAAATCTCGTTGTGGTCCCTTAGAGAACAATGTTGCCAAAATCATATCCCACACCCTCCATTTCTGCAATAAATACTTCCTCAAGTGTAAGCCCTACCCCTTCGGCAAATGGTGTGCCAAGGTTTTTAAGCACCGTCAGGGTGTCGTCGGTATTGCCACGAACCAAAAGATGCACCATGCTACCCTGCCGTTTTTGATTCATAACATACAGTCCATGTCTCTCCCAGTCCACATCCTCGGGGAAGACCGCCTGTATCTTGCAAAGTCCAAGCTTTAGGTCATCAAGCTCCTGCTCAAACAGTATGCGGCCATTGTGCAGCAGTCCCACATGATCACACAAATCCTCAAGTTCACGCAGGTTGTGGCTGGTAACCACAACGGTTAGCCCACGGTCGGCAATCTCCCCCATAATAAGTTTCTTTACCATAAGGCGTATTACAGGATCAAGTCCGTCAAAGGCCTCGTCAAGCAGTAGGTAGTCGGGGTTACAGCATATGGCAAGCATTATAGCTGCCTGACGTTTCATACCCTTTGAGAAGGTTGTAACACGCTTAGAGGTGTCAATTGGGAACATCTCTTTTAGCTTGCCATACTTCTCAAAATCAAAGGACTTGTAGGCCGAGGCATAAAATTTTGCCATTTCGTCCACAGTTACCTTGGGTAAAAAATACAGATCATCCGACAAAAAGAAGACCTTTTCCTTTACCTCGGTATTCTCAAATACATCCTGCTCATTCACCTGCACCCTACCGCCATCAGGTTGGTATACCCCCGAAATCAGGCGCAGTAATGTGGATTTTCCCGAGCCATTTGGCCCAACAAGTCCATAAATAGATCCACGACCAATACTCGTATTAAGATTATCAAGCGCCACAAATTCGCCAAAAGCCTTTGTGAGCTGTTCTGCCTTAATCATTAGCCTTCTCCTCCTTGTCTATGCTATATACATCATCTACCATGTCATGAATTTTAGCCGCTTTAACACCGGAATTTTTCGCATCCTGCAATAGGTTTTCCAAACCAATAAGACAATTTTTTTGCTGATAGGCCTCGGCCACATCGGGCGACGCCACAAAGTTTCCACGCCCCACAGCCGAGTAGATTATCCCTCTTCCCTCAAGGTCCTGATAGGCCTTTTGTATGGTGTTGGGGTTTATTCCAAGCTCCTGCGCCAAGCTGCGCACCGAGGGAAGTTGGTCGTTTTCCTTTAACTGTCCAAGGAGTATTAAATCAATAAACTGTTGCTGCATTTGAAGATATAGGGGGGTTCTGCTTTGTAAGTCAAGTTTTATCACCGTCTATCCTCCCTTCCTGTAACAAGTGTACTACTCGTGTTAGTACCCATGTGTACTATATCACATATTACACTATGATGTCAAGCGTTTTTCTCTACCATTAATTTTTTTCTGTTGATATATATATTATGTATTTCCTACACCATTTTGGCTACGTCAATGTTACAAATTAGCTTAAAAGGTTGACTAAACGGCCATAATGCTCTATATTATTTAAGTGTAGGTTTGAAAAATCTACGCACAAGTATGGAGTATATGATGGCGCTGCTATTAGTAGTACCATAATATTCCCCTTAAAAATTCAATTAAGAAAGTGTGTGTGTTTAGTGAAAATTTCCTTTAGATCCTTTGTTTGTTACATACTTGCATTAGTAATGGCGCTCTCTCTTGCCGCCTGTTCTGATCCTCAGCCCGATTCCGAATCCTCGGACATCGGCTCGGATATCACCTCCTCAGGAGATGCCCAGGACAGCCAAGATGAGTCGGATGATACATCCTCCTCGGGTAGCGAGTCGGACGAAACCGAGATGCCCGAAGGCGCACCCGGTAGCTTTACCGATCAAATCCTTGACTTCCATGCCCAGAACAACGACACCGTGGGTTGGCTACATGTCCCCGGTACCGATATCAATGAATCTGTTGTGCAGTCGGTTGATAATGACTACTACCTGCGCCGCACAAACCTAAAGGCAGTTGACCAGTACGGAAGTTACTTTGCCGACTATGAGTGTAACTTTGCCAATGGCAATCTCCCCACCAACACCATCATCTACGGCCACAGCATGGAGATGAACGACGACCCCAACGGCCAGAAGTTCTCCCAGCTAAAGCGTTTCCTTGATCAGGACTTTGCCGAGGAAAACCCCTACATCTACTTCTCTACCCCTCAGGAGGATTTGGTATATAAGGTCTTCTCGGTTATGTATACCACCACCTCCTTTAACTACATCGATCCCGAGCCCACCACCACCGAGCTGCTAAATGTTATCAACGAGGCTCGCATTGCATCCCAGTTTAACTACCCTGTTGAGGTAAACGCTTCGGATTCCATCATAGCTCTGTCGACCTGTACCTATGAGTTTGACCAGCGTTACCCCAACCGTTACCGCTATGTAGTATTTGGACGCCTTGTACGTGATGGCGAGGAAACCCCCGCCACCGTAGATCTTGAGGTTAACCCCTCCCCCAAGGCCCCTGTACTGTAAGATAACTACTACACAACAAAAACTGCACCCAACTTTTGGGTGCAGTTTTTTTGGGTTATTAAACCTTTTTACCTTGAGCGCTTAATCATGGCAAACAGGGCAACAAGGGCCACTGCACCTGCACCAACGGCAAGACCTATCATCTCGCGGGAGGAGGTATCGGGGTTCTTATCCTCCTGGGCTGCCACGTCTTCCTGGGTGTAGCCGTCTACCACTGTACCCTCGGTTATGGGCATGTTTGTAACTATAAAGTTATCGGCCACCGAGGCCGTAATTGACACGGTACCGCTCTCGCTGTTAAAGCTTGAGGGGTAGCGGTACATGCGCCCATAAACATAACGGTATACATAGCAGTCGCCATCAAAATCCTCGGTATTCTCGCCTACATCTATGGTGAGCTTACCCTCGGCGCCCAGTCCTACACCGCCCAAAAAGCGTGCATACTGTATGATGCGTCCCTCTTCATCAAACTGATTTTCTATGGCGCTGATAGCTGAATTAGAAAAGGCCAAATTTGCCCCTTCAAATTTTGTGGGGTCAACGGTGTAGCTCCAACCCTCGCCCACAAAGGTTAGTTCTTCACCATCATTTAGTTCACTTAGCTGTTTTAGGTCCTCGCCACTGATGAGGGGGTACTCGGCAGAAACAAGGATGTCCTCACCCTTCACGATGCCATCAATATCCATGGTCTGCCAACCCACCTGAAAGGCCACAGTGGTGGTGTATTTGGCCTCTTGCTCGCTCTGGTTAAAGAGCTCAAGCTCAATTTCTGCAGATGCCGGGGTTTGAAGTGCATCACCCTTAGTGCCAATCACCAAGACATATCCACCATCACGGCTTTCAACCTTTGCGTGGGTTAACAGTTCACCACCATCGGTAATTGTGGCCAAAATACGATGATTTGACATATACTCTTCATCAAGATTTGCAGGGTTGCCGTCCACCACAAGCCCTATGGGGTAGGTATACTCATAGCCCGGGGAGAGTAAATTCCCCTCAAGTTCTGTATCCCCTGTTAGTGTAAGTCCGTTCACGCTGTCGGCCAGCGAACTGATGCTCATGGAGAGTAGCATCACGACTGTAAGGCCAATTGCAAAAATACGTTTCATTCTCATTCCTCCTAAATGTGTACTCTATTGTACCTGCATTGCCCATTGTAATGCTAATAAATCATATTTTCAAGCGGTGGTTATTGGCATTTTTTTTGGGATTTCCAATTTTGTATTAGTGTGGAAATAGCTTGGTTAATCAAACGGTAATACTGCATAATGACTGCAAAAAACTATACATATATTGCTGTTTTTTACTTTTTTCCACATTTTCATTTGCAATAATTTCCATATAGGAATTTATAGCTTTATTGTTTGCAAAAAAACTACAAAAGCATTATAATGTAAGTGGAATATGGATAGACAATAAATAGATGTAAGGATGTGCATTATGAGCAACAAAACATCTTTTACGGCCACAAAAACCTTTGAACCATGGCTTGCCATAAATGATGATCGTAGGGAATTTTGTCTACTACAAAACGGCGCAGTTTACAGCTACGATAATCTTGAGGCGGTGGAATTGGTGGAGGAAAAAGCCTCTACCATTGGTAAGGGTGCGCTTGCATGGGCCTACTCACTCAACCTGCTGGACGAATCCTACATATGCCGCGCCCTGCGTGTCTGCCTCATCCTTAAAAATTGTCAAAAACAGCAGGAAAGCATATCGTTTGTAATAACCCCTACCAAAAACAACTCCCCCATGTACCGCAAACTAAGTGGCTCGGCCAAGGAGATTTGTGAGGTTTTACAAACAAAACTCCCCTCATGACATACAGCATTTTATCGCCACAGACCGGTAATGCCCGGCTGTGGCGATTTTTTATGCATCGCAACTACAATAAATAATTGACAAGACCCTATGGATGATGTTAAAATGTAAAGAATTAGCGCAAACAATCCTCTTTAACCAACGGTATTATATTTTAGGGTAGGTATTAAAGCGTATGCATCAAGCCAAAGAAGCCACCACAAATAAACTCGGACCCATAACCACCGGCCTTGTGCATGGCGTGATTGCGCTTGCCTGGGAGGGACGGTATTCGGGCGACCTATTTCGCATGGGTATTTTATTTGTATGTGGTGTTGTTTTGGGTTGCACCCAATATTTTGTAGAAAAGCTCACCCCCTCCCCTTACATTCCAAAGGGTGTTGGGGTGTTTGTTGCAACTGTGCTTTATTTATGGTTATGTAGCACACTTACCATGGAGTTTGTTCCGCAATCCCTTATAATGTCCACCGTGGCCGGCATTGCTTTTGTATACGGACTTTTTGAACTGCTCTGCACAAAAAGATCTACACTTGGCATTACAAAGGCCATAAAGGCCCTTATTTCCTCTGTGTCGATTGGTTGTGGCGCTTTTCTTGCAACCATGTTGATGGGATTTAGTTTTAATTTTTGAGGTGACTGATGAGCGATCTGATCCTGTATTCACTCTACTCTGCACTGGCCTGTATGGGGCTTTTTGCTGTGAGAAACAACACACTTTTTGGGGTATGGCGATGTTTTGCCGTAGCCCTACCGGGAGCCGTGGTAAACGGATATTTTTGTATATTTCATGACCTCACGGTGGTTGGCGCCTTTTTAGGCATAGCCACAATCAATGTAATTGCCATGTTTGCCTTTGCCCATAAATGGCAAAACGAGCTTATCATGAGCAGTAGTTTTAGCATTGCACCGGGTGGCGCCCTTTTTGACCTGGCCTACCAGCTGTTTTTACGCAATTTTGACGCCGCAATGCAAAATATCATTGTAATAGCAAAGGTTAGCCTTGGGTGCATTTTGGCCATTGTAATATGCCGCAACCTTAAATTATACCTAAAGCGCAAAGCACGCTGTCCACGGACGGTTGCAAGCGACGCATAGTTAGTAAACTACCCTGAGTTTTTGCAGTGCAAAAACTCAGGGTTTTGTTTTGCCCAAAATCATATTACCTTGGCTTTTTTTATATTTATTGGAGATACTACCTGTGTTTGATAATAACACACAAAGCAGAGGTAATATTTTGAGTATAAATAAATTAATAGTAGTTATAAAACAACTACCCCAATACTTATTTTCACGCTTAAACCCCAAGGTGGGTCTTTTTCTTGTAATTTTTGGGGCGGCTGTGGTGGCTCTCGCCACCTTAGGAGTGCTGTTTAGCGCTCAAACACCCACAATGCAGGGTGATGATGCCATACAGGCCTTAGACGGCCTTTTAGGGCATCCCCTGCCCCTTGCAGGCAAGGTAATTGTGCTTGACCCCGGGCACGACAAACACTCAAATGTCTACGAGGACTACATCGAGGGGGTGGCCATGTTAAGTCTTGCTCAAAAAATCAAACCTATGCTTCAAAGGGCAGGGGCCACCGTGCACCTCACCCGAGAAACCGGCGATAATCTAATACTTTCGCAGCGTGCGGCCAAGATAAATATATGGTCATTGGATAGGCTTGAGGATATATATCTTGAGGAAGACATCCAGCCTGACGACCCAGTTTTTGAACGGATAAATTTGCTTAAATATGCCATGCAGTCGGTTATGATTGCCCCCGAGCAATACAAATCTCATTATCTTAACACCCCTTTTTCCCATACAAGCGGATTATCGCAGGAAATGGAGGAAATATTTAGTCTTCAGGACAATGAGGAGCTACGGGATAGTTTTTTGGCCATATCGCTTCACAGCAACGCCATGGAGCAGGAGTATTACAAGGACATAAATGGCGCCGATGTGTATTACATTGACAACGATATGGGTGGGGATTTTGGGTACTACAATGATTACACCTCTATTGGGCATGTTATGGCTTTTGGCGATATACTTCTTGACGAAATAGCGCTGACAGGGCTCAAAAAAAACTCCCTCAAGACCGAAAATCTTCTGGTCTTGAGGGAAACAAATGCTCCAATTGTGCTTACCGAAAACGGTTATCATTCAAATGATGCCGACAGGGCACTGCTGATGAACGATGAATTTTTAGATCGGCTTGCCACGGCCTACTACGACGGAATAATAGAGTATTTTCAGGCCATAGACAATGGAGAAATATGATTACTCAACCGATATGGTAAGATAGTACACCGGCTGTCCTCCGTTTACCACCGACAGCTCAACACTATCCGATAGCTTAGCCGACACGGCCTGCTCTATTAAAGCTGCCTGCTCCTCGCTTACATCCTCGCCGTAAATCAGGGTTACAAAGGACGAGTCACGTTTTAGCAGGTTCTTGGTAAGCTTTACAGCGGCCTGCGTAAGGTCCTTATCTGTAAAGGCCAGCTTGCCGTTTTCAAGGGCCAAAAGCTCGCCCTCCTTTATCAGGTGTCCGTCAAAGTCGCTGTCGCGGGCGGCAAAGGTTATCTGGCCTGTGCCCACCTGCTCCACAGCCTTGGACATGGTCATTACATTGGGCTCGGCCTCGGCATCGGGGTCAAAGCTGAGCATGGCGGTAAGGCCCTGTGGGATGGTTCTGGTGGGAAGCACCCACACCTTGCGGTCGGCAAGCTTTATTGTTTGCTCGGCCGCCATAATTATGTTTTTATTGTTGGGCAGTACAAACACCGTCTTTGCAGGGGTGGCGTGTATTGCCTTTAATATATCATCGGTCGAAGGGTTCATGGTCTGGCCACCCGACACCACGTTATTAACCCCAAGGTCACGGAAAAGCTGTGCCACGCCATCGCCGGCCGCCACCGCAACAAATCCATAGGGTACATCCTCATCCACAGGCTGGTAACCAAACTCCTGCTTCTTTTTCTTTTTTACAGCCTTTTGCTTTGCGGCATGTTGCTCGCGCATATTATCAATCTTAATCTTTGTAAGGCCACCAAGGCTCAAAGCCTTTTGCAGCGCATCACCCGGGTTGTCGGTATGGACATGGCACTTAATAATTTCCTCATCGTCCACCACAACAACACTGTCCCCAATAGACTCAAGGTAGGCTCTTAGCTGGTTTATATCCTTTTCGGCCTCTTCCTTTATAACTATAAACTCGGTGCAGTAGCCAAAGGTGATTTCACCCTCAAACTCCCCTGCAGCGTCATGAGCCACATCAAATTCATCCTCGGTGGTGGTTGCCTGCTCGTTTGATGGCACTACTCCATTGCCATTAAACACCTGTCCCATCCCCTCAAAAATATATAGTAATCCCTGGCCACCGGCATCCACAACGCCGGCTTTTTTTAGCACCGGTAAAAGTTCGGGTGTTGTGTCCAGCGCCTCTTTTGCTGCCTTTAGAACTATATCCCACATGGAGGCAATGTCCTGTGCATCGCCATCGTAGTCCCGCACCTTCTCGGCCGCAACGCGTGCTACGGTAAGTATTGTGCCCTCGGTGGGCTTCATAACAGCCTTATAGGCCGAGGCCACACCAAGATCCAGCGCAGTTGCAAGATTTGCTGCGGTGGCGGTGGTGCCGGTAAGACCCTTTGCAAACCCACGAAATAGTAGCGAGAGTATTACCCCCGAGTTACCCCTTGCACCACGAAGCAGCGCCGAAGCGGTGAGTTTTGCCACCTGCGCTACACTTACATCATCCTCAAGGTCTACAAGCTCCGCCTTTGCAGCGGCAATGGTCATGCCCATATTTGTACCGGTATCTCCATCGGGCACCGGGAATACATTTAGCGCATCTACCTCTTTTTTATGGTTTACAATAGTGTTGGCGCCCGAAATAAAAGCGTCACGAAGTACATTTCCTGTCAGCATTACTACCTCCAAATGGCTGAAAAACAGCACAGATTACCCTGTCTCATATCACTTTGCGTCATAATTTTACCCACAGTGACAAATTAGGGAGATTTATTGTTTTTGGACACCGTCTACATACACATTGACCTGTGCCACCTCAAAGCCTGTGGCCTCCTCAACGGTATAACCCACCTTATGAATAATACTTTGGGTTATGGCCGATATATTCACACCATAAGCCACAATGATGTGAAGATCTATTACAAGGCGGCGCCCTATTGCACGCACACGCACGCCCTTGTCAACTGCATCCTTGCCTGTAAAGAGTTGGCGCACACCCTGTGTTGCATCGGTGGCCACCATTCCGGCCACACCAAAGCACTCGGAAGCCACATGCCCTACAAGCTTTGAAAAGTATTCCTGGGAAATTTCTGTGGTTCCCATTGTATTCTCGATTTTAATCATACTAAAACCTCCCTGCCAATTTATGGCAACCGTGCAAATGTTTATCCGCCCTTTTGTTGCCTACAGCTCTTGCTATTTAGATGCACCTGCTACTGCATATGTGCAATATAAAACATTATCTTTATTGGCTCACGGCCCACCACACCGGTGAGAATCGCCCTGAGCTCCCAACCAAATGGGTATCGCCGTTAACCTACTACAACCCACTCCTGAATATTATAGAATATATCCTGCTCAGTTGCAAGAATATTTGAAGAGAAATTTAACGGATACATTACAATTCCGCTTCTGTACAGCAGTGGAATAAATGGCATTTGCTCCGAAAACAGCTCCGACACCTCGGTAAAGCCCTCCCCTGTCTCTAAAAAGTTTTGGGTGGCACTTTGAAGTTCGGCACTTCCCCACGCCCCAATAGAGGTTTCGCCCACCCCTGATAACATAGGTAGAATGTTCATGTTTGGGGGCAATTTCACCTCGGCAATAAATACATCGTACTCACCCTCGCTTAGCAGGTACTCATAATCCTCAAACGACACAGCCGTTACGGTGGCATCAATGCCAAGTTCATCGCAGGACATGGCTATCATCTGGGCCATGTTGACCCTACTTGTGTTCTCACTGTTTACAAGTATATCAAGTCTCATGCGCCCACCGCCCGACATGCGGTATCCCTGCTCATCACGGGTGTCGTATCCCATGTCGTCCAGCAAAATTCCGGCCTGCACCTGGGTTAGGCTGTCGTCGAGTTGTACCACCTGCTGATTTGTGGGAAGCTGTGGGTGAAAAGGCAACAGTACAGGGGAATCCTGTCCCGAGTATGCACTGCCCGACAGCTCACTTCTGTTCAAATACCTTGATAACACGCTGCGAAGCTCGGCATTTGCCATGAGCCCACTTGATTTATTTACCCCAAGGTATACCATGTTGCTAAGCTGTACCGAGGTAAATCCATTGCCAAGTGACTTATTCCAGGTGGATCGTAAATCCGAGAAGGCGATATCTATAAGCCCTGTTTTTACACTGTAGGCCGCCGAGTCGATATCTACAATTTCCATCAGTTCTATACGCTCAAAATTATTTGCAGGCTCAAAATGGGCGCTGTTGGCCACCAATGTGGTTTCTCCGCTTGGCTGAAAACGGCCACTGCCCATAGGTGTTGCCTGAGCACCTGTGCCCTCCTGCACTATTGGGAAGGTTAGGCTGTGCTCAAAAAAAGCATCGGGCCGACTGAGCACTATGCTGAGTTGCTGTGAGTTTTCGGGATCGGCCGTAGCCCTCATTATGTGGGTAAGGCCTGCGGCGTAGTAAGGTGAGGCCATGGCCTGGTAGAGTGAGTATATCACATCGTCGGCCGTGAGGGGGTCTCCATTCCAAAAGTAAGCATCACTGCGTAGCTCTATGGTGCAGAGGGTTTGGGTGTAGGAAATATACTCCACCTCTTCCCCCTGCGTGTCATCTGCGGTATCCACCTGCTCCACCACCGCCTGACCCACCGACATTGCAACCGAACTTGCAAGGTTTGCGTGGGTGGTGTAATTTTCATCAACCACCATCAAGCTGTCATACATCAGGCGTGCAACATAGTAGTTCTGGGTGGATAGGGTGGTATATGGGTTAAGGGTGGAATCATCATCGTAGGCCACCCTAAGGTTTATATTCGTATAACCCTCCTCTTGGTCTATGGGCTGCTCGGGCAGGGGCTCCCCCTGTTGTGTTTGGGACTGCTCGGGTACCGGCTGTGTCGAGGTACAGCCAACCAGTATCAAAAGCATGGCCAATATAGCGCAGATATAGCGTATTGTCTTAATCTTCATGGGGCTGTTCCTTTCGTGGAATATGTGGTAATAGTGGCTTACATCACATTTATGCGCTCTATTTTTAGCGTTTTACCGCTATCATCATCCAAATCGGCCACAATGCCCGACAGGCAGTGTTCACCGCCATCGTTGTCAAACCTTGTGGGCAGGTGGGTGCGCATTCTGCGTATGGCGGCCTCGGGGCGCACACCAAGCACCGAATTAAAACTGCCACACATTCCTATATCGGTGATGTAGCCTGTGCCGCCCGGCAGTATGCGTTCATCAGCTGTTTGTATGTGGGTATGGGTGCCCACCACAAGCGACACCCTGCCATCCAGAAAAAAGCCCATACAAAGCTTTTCGGCCGTGGCTTCGGCATGAAAATCCAGCAGTATATGCTTGCAGTCTATATCCTTTAGCAGTTTTTCTACACATTCAAAGGGATTTTCAAGCGGCTCCATATAGGCTACCCCCAAAAGGTTTATTACTGCCAGCTTAAAATGCATCCCCTCATACACCGTAACACCTCTGCCGGGTGCGCTTTGGTGCATATTGGCAGGACGTATAATATTATCGTTTTCATCCAGAAAAATGTATATCTCCTGGCGGCGCAGTGTGTGGTTTCCACCCGTGATTATATCAACCCCGCTGTCCCACAGTTGTTGGGCTGAGGAGGGCAAAAGTCCGTTGCCTTCGGAGGCATTCTCACCATTGGCTATAATAACATCGGGGCTGTACTGCCTACGCAGTCCCGGTAGCACCTTAGCTACATGCTCGCATCCCCTGCGTCCCACCACATCACCTATAATTAAAAGTCGCATCAAAATCTCCTTACAAAGTCATATAATCTAACACATTAAAGTTCCACACTGTTTTTCTCAAGCAGGTTGCGGCGTGTGTCCCACAGTTTCTTTGAAAGATCCACATAATATTTATGCGGATTTTCAAATCGATTGACCTCTTCCCAAAGTAGGTCAATTTGCTCTGTGCAGTAGTTCCTGATATGAGATATTTCGGGGGTGTTGTAGACAAGCTTACCCCCTTCAAAAATCGGGGTGAGCAGTGGCACCAGCTCAAAGTTCTCTATACGCTGTTTCTTCCATGTAGATATTGGATCGAATATTTCAAGGGGCTTTGTGGTATCTATCTCCTCGCCGTATTCGGTCACGTAGTCGGCCAAGGCCTTGCCCGTGTCCCTGCTAACCACTCGGTATAGGTTTTTCTGGGCAGGGGTTGTAATTTTCTCTATGCTCTCGCTTATTTTAATACGGGGCATCATGACTCCATTTGAGTCCTCGATGGCCACCATTTTGTACACACCACCAAACACAGGGGAGGACTTACTGGTGATAAGGCTCTCGCCAACACCAAAGCTGTCAATTTTTGCCCCCTGCAAAATTAAATCCCTGATAATATGCTCATCCAGCGAGTTGGAGGCCATAATTTGCACATCCGAAAAACCTGCATTATCAAGCATTGTGCGGGCTTTTTTGGACAGATATGCTATGTCACCGCTATCTATACGCACCGCCTTTGGCCGATGCCCTGCCGGCAGCACCACATCATTAAAGGTTCGTATTGCATTTGGAATGCCGGATTTTATGGTGTTATATGTGTCTACAAGCAGTGTACATCTATCGGGATATATCTTGGCGTAGTTGCAAAACGCCTCGTATTCATCGTCAAAGGCCTGCACCCAGCTGTGGGCCATGGTGCCAACGGCCGGAATGCTGTAAAGGCGGTCGGTTATGGCGCAGGAGGTGCCGTGGCATCCGCCAATATAGGCCGCTCTTGCACCCAGCACAGCGCCGTCGTAACTTTGGGCACGGCGCGAGCCAAACTCAAACACTCCCCTGCCCTGTGCCGCCCGTACAATGCGGTTGGCCTTGGTGGCTATAAGGGATTGATGGTTTATTGTAAGTAGTACCATGGTCTCTACAAACTGTGCCTGAATAAGCGGCCCCCTCACGGTGACTATTGGCTCGTAGGGAAACACCGGGGTACCCTCTTTAATTGCCCATACATCACAGCAAAACTCAAAATTTTCAAGGTAGGCCAAAAAGTCCTCGGAAAACTGGCCCTTAGAGCGCAGGTAATCTATATCCTCTGGGGTGAATTTAATATTGCTCAGATATTGTATAAGCTGCTCAAGCCCTGCCACAATGGCAAATCCGCCACCGTCAGGCACATTTCGAAAAAACATATCAAACACCGCATTGCGTGACTGCATGTTGTGGCAATGATAGCCGTTGCCCATGGTCAGCTCGTAAAAATCGGTGAGCATTGTAAGGTTGCGCCTTATATCTGATAACATATTATAATTCTCCCTAAGTGTTAAAGTTTAGCCCTCTAAAACCGTTATATTTATGCTCTGCTCAAAGCAGGCTATGTAATTCTCACTGTCGGCCTCTTGGTAGACAAATATATCTACATCCACCCCGTACTGCCCTGCCTGCACCTCTGATAACAGATCATCGGTGGTTATGCTCCAGCCGGGTGGTAACATGGCCGAGCGGTAAATAAGCTCGTTTTCGACCTGTAGGCGATATTCGGCCAATAGGTAGTACTCATTGCTTTGTGGGTTCTCAAGATATATATTTCCGTTTTTGCCACCCACCTCAAACACCGGCGAGCCGTTTAGCATATAGTGAAACTCGCTTGAGGGGTGCTGATCACTGCGCTTGGCCTGCACCGGCAAACTCTCATTTTGGGCTGTGGGGTGGTTGGGGGCTGTGTAGTCTTTGCTCGGCGCAAAGGCCATGGCCTCCACATCAGGTTTTGTAAAACCAATTATCATACCCACAATACCTATTAGTAGCATAACACCTATGCATACAAAGGTTGGGAGATTGTTCTTTTTCATCCTTTGGGCCAAATGCGCTCACACCTCTCAAAGTGATTATTAGCTAATTTAAGTACATTATATCATTTTTCGCAAAATTTTGGTAGGGGTAAAAAAGCGGTCCACCTCACCAAGTAGGCAAGATGAACCGCTTGAAACATTTTACTTAGATCTTTCCAGCACGCCCTCGGCGGTAAATTTATCGGTTATAAGCACATCGACATAGCCACCACGCAGGGCACCCAAAACCGAAGCATGCTTTTTAGGTCCTCCGCTTATGGCAATAACCTTTTTGTGCTCACGCAGGTCAGCAAGGTCAATGGACACCACCTTTTTGCTCACCGAAGTACTGCAGGGCTCTCCGGATATATCAAAAAAGTTGGCACAAATATCCCCCACGGCCTTGTTTTGCACAAGCTCGTTTACAACCTCACTGCCGTAGCGCACATTCAGGTTGAGTCCCTCCCCTGCATCGGGGCTTTCGCCTATGCCCACAAGGGTTATGTCGCTGTCCTTACTGCGCCGCAGAGCATCGGCAATGTGTGGCTCCTGCTTTATGGCACTGCACAGCTCCTCGCTTTGGCAAAGGTAGGGCGCATTGATGATATAACCCACACCGTCATACTTTTGTATGAAACGCTGTGCAATAATGTTGGGCTGGGTTACGGTGTCGGCAGTGCCGGCTCCACCAAGCAGTGTCACAACCTCAAGGCCGGAAACACTGCGGTTTTCCCCCAAAAAGTCCACCATCATCTCAAGTGTGCGCCCCCAGGCCAGCCCCACCTTGGTGCCGGGGCGCAAAATATGTTCCACATACCTTGCGCCTGCCATGGCAACCTTGCGGGTAATCTCTTCCTGGTCGTTCTCCACACAATCGGCAATTTTGACATCGCTAAGACCAAAGCGGTCCTTAAGGCGAGCCTCAACCTCCAAAAGATGTTTTACATTTCGCTGATCAATAATATCTATCTTGACCATGCCCTCCTCCCTTGCTTCGCGCAGAAGGCGACCAAGGGTAATACGGGAAACATTAAGCATCTTGGCAATTTCGGTCTGGGTGTAATCCTTTTCGTAGTAGTAATACACCGCCTTAAGCTTTAGGTAATAGCGCTGCTGCGCACCTATTGGCATCAAGATTCACTCCAATCTCTGATAGAACCAGTCGATCCTTAGCCCCTCTTTTTGGGCAGATGGATGCAACGACCAAGTGCGTCGGCGCAGGCCTCCATAAATGCCTCTGAGCAGGTGGGATGTGCATGGATAATGTCGGCGGCCTCATGCACGGTGATCTCGGTGGTCATGAGGGTGGTGGCTTCGGCAATCATCTCGGTAACGCCGGGCCCTACCATATGCACGCCCAAAATTTCGCCATACTTCTTCTCGGCCACAACCTTGATAAAGCCGTCGGTTTCGCCACTTGCAAGTGCACGGCCGTTGCCGACAAAGGGGAAACGTCCAACAATCACGTCGGCGCCGTACTGCTCCTTGGCTTCCTTCTCGCTAAGACCAACCGAGGAAGCCTCGGGGATGGTGTATACACAGCCGGGAATCTTGGAAAGGTCGGCCTTTTCGGTGTGACCCATGCAGCAGGCTGCAGCGGCCTCGCCCATCTTAAAGGCAGGATGGGCAAGCATGCTGCGTCCGTTGATGTCGCCGGGGGCATAGATATTGGGGATGGAGGTGCGCATGTAGTCGTCTACCACTACCTTGCCACGCTCGGTCTTGATCTTGTCGGCCAGGGTGCCAAGGCACTCAAGGTCGGCCACACGACCGATGGAAAGCAAAATCTTGGAGGCTTCAATCTTCTCGCCCGAAGCCACAACGTAGGTTTTGCCACCCTCGTCCATAATCTGCTCAACTTTTTTGCCACACAGGATGTTTATGCCCTGCTTTTTCATGCTCTTGTGCATGGCGGCCGAGATCTCCTCATCGAGGTTTGCCACGATGCGGTCCATCATCTCAACAACGGTTACCTCACTGCCAAATGCGGCAAATGCGGTGGCAACCTCACAACCGATAACGCCGCCGCCAATTACCACAAGCTTCTGGGGCAGTTCGGTCAGCTCAAGCACGCCATCCGAGGTCACAACATTGGCATTCTCAACACCGGGGATGGGAATGATGCCGGCCTTAGAACCGCCGCAAAGCAGAGTGTTCTTGGCCTCGTAGGTCTTGCCTTCACACTCAATCTTGGTTTCGCCAACCATCTTGGCAACACCCTTTACCACGTCTACGCCGTAGGAGCGCAGAAGTCCTGCAACACCGTCGGTAAGTGTCTTTACAACGCCGGCTTTATACTCAACAACCTTCTTCATGTCAACGGCTGTCTTGGGGTCGGTTATGATACCACGCTTTGAGGCATGGTGGATATTCTCGATATATTCTGCGGTCTTGATGTAGGTCTTGGTGGGGATACAGCCACGGTTTAGGCAGGTTCCGCCCACTACGTCCTTTTCAAACAAAATCACCTTACCGCCCAGCTGTGCGCCCTTGATGGCCGAAACATATCCGGCAGGACCACCACCGATAACTGCAATATCATACATAGCCATGAGGTTATCTCCTTATTTCATTACAGGCACCCCATGTCCCAAAACGACGCAGGGTGCCTGCTTTTTAGTTATAATTCACTCTTACAGCAAGATGTCCATGGGGTTCTCAAGTAGTTCCTTGATGCGAAGCTCAAACTTAGCGGCTGTTACGCCGTCAAGGATGCGGTGATCAAAGGTCAGGGACAGACCCATAATCTTCTTCACAACTACCTCACCATCCACCAATGCAAGCTCGTCACGCACACGGCAAACGCCAAGAATGGCCGAGTTGGGCTGGTTGATGATGGGCGAGAAGGAATCGACATTGAACATGCCCATATTGGAGATAGAGAAGGTGCTTCCGCTGTACTCCTCCATCTTCAGGCCACCGTTTCTTGCACGGTTGGCAAGATCCTTGGCCTGTGCTGCCAACTTAGAAAGTGCCAGCATATCAGCATTGCGGATAACAGGCACAATGAGGCTGCCCTCGGTACCAACTGCAAAGCCGATGTGTGTGCCCTTGTGTGTTACAAGGTCGTCGCCCTCAATCGAGCTACGAGCAAGAGGATTCTCAGACACTGCAATGGCGCAGGCCTTCATAACGAAATCGTTAATCGAAATGCGCTGATCCTTTTCCTTGCCCTCGTTGATCTTGGCACGAAGCTCGAGCATTGCGCCCACGTCGGCCGAGATGTTCTGGGTAACGATGGGGCTGGTAAAGTAACTTTCGGTCATGCGCTGTGCAATAACCTTGCGCATACCTGCAAGTGGGGTGCGGCTTTCGATCTCGCCCTCGCCTGCCACTGTGCCGGCCGACATAACGTCGCTCTTGGTAATTTTTCCACCAAAACCGCTACCTGCAACCTGC
The DNA here is from genome assembly GCA_964369885.1 of uncultured Oscillospiraceae bacterium. Lineage (GTDB taxonomy): Bacteria > Bacillota > Clostridia > Oscillospirales > Ruminococcaceae > Heteroruminococcus. The sequence goes on along the minus strand of CAYJGQ010000023.1, from coordinate 4,489 downwards.
GAAAGGTCGATGCCACGGTCGGCGGCAATACCACGAGCAAGAGGTGTTGCCTTGATTACATCCTCGCCTACAATCTCACCACGCTTGCCGGTGGGGGTTACAAGCGAAAGATCCACGCCCTGCTCGGATGCGAGCTTCTTGGCGTAGGGGGTAGCAGCTACGGGGCCACCGGCTGCCACAGGGGCGGCAGGAGCCTCGGCAGGGGTGGACATAAGCACGCCCGAGGGAGCATCAGCCTGAGCTGTGCCGGCTGCGGGAGCAGCTGCTGCAGGGGCAGCGGTCTCGGGAATGGCCTCTCCGGGCTCGCCAATCCAACCGATGGTCTCAAGCACGGGGATTACGTCGCCCTCAGCGGCGGTTAGCTTTAGAATGGTACCTGCGGCAGGAGCCTCGGATTCCATTGTAATTTTATCGGTTTCGATCTCCATGATGGGCTGATCCATTTCAACCACATCGCCCTCTTTAACAAGCCACTGAATGAGTTTACCCTCTTCCATGGCCATGCCGTTTTTGGGCATAAATATAGCTGTTGCCATCGTTTTACGGCCTCCTAATAATCTTTAGTTTGGGGCACAAAAACTCCTTGCCCTGTATGGTAGATTACAAAATCTCACGTACGGCCTGCTCAATGCGACCTACGCTGGGCAGGGCTTCGGCCTCAAGATAGGGGTTAAAGGGTACGGGGCAGGACATAGCGCCAACACGCTTGATGGGAGCATCAAGGTAGTAGAATGCGTCGCTGTCGGTGATGGTCGAAACAATTTCGCCACCAAAGCCGCCAAAGGTCACAGCCTCGTGTACCACAACCATCTTCTTGGTCTTCTTAACGGTGTCGATGATGGCCTGGGTGTCCAGGGGAACAAGGGAGCGAAGATCAAGCACTTCGATGTTCTTGCCCTCAGCGGCCAATTTCTCGGCTACTTCAAGCGCCATCTGTACGCAGCGGCCGTAGGTGATGATGGACAGATCGGTACCCTCACGCTTTACGTCGGCCACACCAAAGGGAATGGTGTAATCTTCCTCGGGCACATGACCCTTAGCCTTGCGGTAAAGGAGCTTGGACTCGATGAAGATAACGGGGTTGTCATCACGAATAGCGGTCTTTAGAAGGCCCTTTGCGTCGTAGGGAGTGGAGGGAGCCACAACCTTTAGGCCGGGCACGTGGGCGTACATCTGCTCAAGCGACTGGGAATGCTGTGCAGCAGCACCGGTACCACCGCCTGCGGGCAGACGAAGAACCATGGGAATTTTAACCTTGCCGGCAAACATGTAGTGCATCTTGGCGGCCTGGTTGATAATCTGGTCGTAACAAACGGCCATAAAGTCCGAGAACATAAGCTCTACGATGGGGCGCATGCCTGTGATGGCCGAGCCGATTGCAGAACCCATGAAGGCTGTTTCGGAGATGGGGGTGTCGATAACTCTCTCCTCACCAAACTCCTGTACCATGCCCTTAGAAACACCAAAAGCACCGCAGTACAGTCCGATATCCTCGCCCATAAAATAGACGTTTTCATCGCGACGCATTTCCTCGCTCATAGCCTCTCGGATAGCGTCGGCGTAAAGAATTTCTCTTGTTGCCATTCTTTTTATTCCTCCTTTGCTGTGATTACTTGGCAAATACGTTGTCCATCACGCCGTCAAGTGCGGGCTCGGGTGAGGTCTTGGCATATTCCACAGCATCATCAATCTGTTTTGTTGTAAGGTCTTCCATGGTCTGGATCTCGGCCTCTGTGAAGATAGCATTCTTAATGCAGAATGCCTTCATGCGGCGGATGGGGCAACGGTCCTTCCAATCACCGATTTCGTCCTTGGTACGGTAGAGGTTGCCGGCGCTCTTGGAGTGACCCGAGGTACGGTAGGTGTGCATAACAATCATAACGGGGCCGTTTTCAACGGCGTATTTACGGGCGTCAACCATGGTTTCGTATACCGAAAGAACATCGTTACCGTCACACTCCATAGCCTTCATGCCGTAACCCACAGCACGCTTTGTAAGATCCATCTCCTTAACAACCTTGTAAAGAGGGGTGGACATGCCGTAGTTGTTGTTAACCAGGGCAAATATAACAGGAAGATCCCAGGCAGCGGCAAGGTTCATGGCTTCATGAACAGCACCCTCGTTGGATGCACCGTCGCCAAAGAAGGAAACGCATACGCGGTCGAGTTTTTTACGTTTGCAGGTAAAGGCAGCGCCACATGCCAAGGGTGCGTTTGCACCAAGGATACCGTTTGCGCCCAGAATACCCTTGTCAAAGTCGGCAATGTGCATCGAGCCGCCGCGACCGTAGTTCATACCGGTCTGCTTGCCAAGAATTTCTGCCATCATGCTGTTTATGTCACACTTTTTACCGATGGCCTGTCCATGGCCACGGTGGGTGGCAAGCATGTAGTCCTCGTTTGTAAGTGCAAGGCCGGTACCGATACCGGTGGCCTCTTCGCCGATGCCAAGGTGAGTTGTGCCGTGTACCATGCCCATACCGAACAGCTGGAACACCTTCTCCTCAAACTTGCGCACCAACATCATACCCTCAAGCATTTCCTGCAAAAGTTCCTTATTCTTAATAAGTCTTTTGCTCTTGAACGACAGATCGTCATCCACACCGGGCACTTTGTAGCCGGCTGTTTCCGCCAAAGCGGTGACCGGCTTGTTGGTTACCGTAAAGCTCATAACTTTTCTCTCCTTTTTTGTGTACAGGTGTAAAAATTATGCAGGGCATATGTGATATTATGGGCACATATGCCCTGCATAATTGCCAATATTTTTTTGCCACTTTAGGGCAAAGTGGCCACAACTAACCAAGCCAAAGCGGATTTTTTCCGTTTTGGCAGGGTTTGATGTTGTCAACAGTTGAGTGAAACTAAGGACTTAGTCCTCGCCAAACTTGCTGTCAATAAGCTCGATAAGTGCATCAACAGCTTCCTTCTCGTCCTCACCCTTTGCGGTCAGGGTTACTTCTGTGCCCTGGCCAAGGCCAAGCGATAGAAGCATAACAATGCTCTTTGCGTTTGCATCATCCTCATCACCGGCGCGCTTGATGGTGATTTTGGACTTAAACTTGCTTGCGCAGGCGATAAAGTCCGAGGCGGGTCTTGCATGAAGACCGGTTCTGTTTGCCACAGTGGTATTGCGAGTGTACATTTACGATACCTCCATAATTTGTTTTACCTTTTTATTTTCACCCCGACTGAGTGCCGGAGCTAAAACAGCTTGTTTTTAGAGCAGTTCGGCCAGTTCCTTCTTTAGGAAGGCCTCTATTTCGGCGGCGGTGGTCATGTTTACCACCCGGTCGGCCAGTTCCTTTAGGCGGGTGGTGGTGGTGCCTGTAACCAGCTTTTTAATGGCCGGTACCGAGGCAATGCCCATGCTAAGGGTGTCCATACCAAGTCCCAAAAGTACGGCAGCAGCAAGAGGATCTCCGCCCATTTCGCCACAAACGCCCATAGGTTTACCCTCGGCGGCAAAGGCCTTTACAACACCGCCAATCAGACGGAACATTGCGGGGTGGTAGGTCTGGTAGTAGTTGGTTACATTGGGGTTTAGGCGGTCAACGGCGGTGGAGTACTGGCAAAGATCGTTTGTGCCTATCGAGCAGAAGTCGACCTCCTTGGCCACCATATCGGCTATTACGGCGATGGTGGGAATCTCAATCATAACGCCGATTTTAACCTTATCGCTAAAGGGTACATTTTCGCTGCGAAGTTCGGTCTTTACCTCCTCCACAATGCCCTTTACCTTGTATATATCGTCCATGCTGCCCACCATGGGGAACATGATCCACAAATTGCCCACAACGCTTGCCTTAAAGGCGGCACGTAGTTGGGTTTTGAAGATGTCGGTGTGCACAAAGCTAAGTCTTAGTGCGCGCAGACCAAGGAAAGGGTTATCCTCCTTGGGCAGCTCCATGCAGTCGAGGATTTTATCTCCGCCGATGTCCATGGTGCGCAAAATCATGGGGCGATCGCCAAAGGCGGTCAGCACTTTGCGGTAAATCTCCTCCTGCTCCTGCTCATCGGGAAGCTCGGGGCGCCCCATGTAAAGAAACTCGGTGCGGAAAAGGCCCACACCGTCGGTGCAGGTGGCACCCTCAAGTTCGGTTGCGTTGGCCGAGCCTATGTTCTGCTCCACATATATACGCTTGCCATCCTGTGTTATGGCAGTTACGTCCTTAAATTTCTTAAGATCGGCCGCCTTTACAAGGTACTCGGCCTGCTTGCCCTCATAGGTCTTGTAAAGTGCATCATCGGGCTGGGTAAATATTTCGCCACTCAGGGCATCCACAATCACGGGCTCGTCGTCCTTGAAGGTGCTCATGGCGCCCGACAGGCCAAGCACTGCGGGAATTTCATAACTGCGAGCTATGATAGCCGAGTGGGAGGTGGGGCCGCCGATTTCGGTCACAATGGCAAGCACCTTGGAGCGGTCCAGGGTGGCGGTGTCGGAGGGGAAAAGGTCGTAGGCCACAACCACAACAGGTTTTTCAAGGGC
>CAYJGQ010000022.1:0-24701 GCA_964369885.1 uncultured Oscillospiraceae bacterium | reverse complement strand
GGAACCCTATCAGGCGGACAAAAACCGCGCCTTTTAATTGCTCGTGCCTTGGCCTCAAACCCCCGTATAATGTTTTTTGATGAGGCCACAAGTGCTCTTGATAACAAGACACAAAAGATGGTAACCGATAGCATTGATCGTCTTAGTGCCACCCGTATAACCATTGCTCATCGCCTGAGCACAATAGTGAATTGTGATAGAATAGTTGTGCTGGAGCATGGCGTGGTGACCGAGCAAGGAACCTATGATGAACTTATGGCACTTGGCGGTACCTTTGCCAAAATGGCTAAACGCCAAATTGCATAATATACTTGAAGGGATTAACTGCATAAATGAAACTTATTGATTCGGTGCATGATAACAACCTCCCCAATAATTACGACCAAGCCAAGCAGTGGATAAGCGGACTTGCAAATAGCATGGCCGGTGTGACGACGGTCGAAAATATCTATGAAATTGTACTCTCAGATGATAGTTCGTCGATCGATTTTTCCTTTCGTACGGTGCGGGAAAACTGTAAGGCTGATTTGGTAAGCATAAAGTCTGTGGCCAAAAACAACCGCAACTGGGACGGCATAGTTGAGTTTATGGATGCCTGGACCAGTGAGGGGTTGCCTTTTTATCAGTCAATAAAGGAGCTGTGGTTTGAGTTTGACCATCTTAAATCCGATATGCCAAGTGTTTTTATTGATGCAGAGGATGTGTTTGGAGATAGCGAGTATGAGTGGGTTTATGCGGCGGCAGAAATTATTTTGGGAAAAGAGCTGCCAATTGGGTTGATGGAGCATGTCGAGAGGTGTATTGCCGCACTTCCGACAGGTGTTGGCCTGTATCAGGTGGGCATGATGCTGGGGCGGGAGGATAAGGATATCTCACTGCGCCTATTTACTGCCGAGATGGATATTTCACAAATGCAGCAATTTTTGATGGACTGTGCCAGCCCAAAATATGAGGAAATCTACGGGTTAATGCAGGAGCTGCAACCCTTTACCGACAAGCGATATATAGTAGATTTTGATGTGTCTGAGAATGGGCTGTCTCAAAAGCACGGACTTAATTTTGGCCTAAATTACAGCCAAGAAAACATAATAGATAAATTTTGCACATGGCTGTTGGAGCGTGGACAATGCAGTCCTCAAAAGCATGAGGCGGTGGTTAAGTGGTGCAGAGGTAGTGCACACAATATATCTCACTTTAAGCTTCCACTGCAAAGCTCGGCGGCAAATGCAAAGGTGTATCTGCGCAAAGACCTATTGACGGCAAAAAAAATGCAAAACCTTCAAAAGTGGTAAAGGGAGCAACAAAATGAAAAAAAGGATTCTGCGTGTTCTATCTGTTGTAATAATGCTCTGTGTTATTTTTGCTATGGTGGCACAGGCGTCAATTTCGCCGGGGGGCGCAGTGGGCACAGATGAGCAATCAATTCGCATTGGTTTTATTCAAAGCGAGGAGTATAATGCATTTTCATTTGGACTTGCAGGTATTGCAAACGGCCTTGTTGAGCAGGGGTTAATAGAGGGCAATGGATTTGATCCCGCACAACCCGATGCAGGGGTGGTGTGGGGGGAGATTTGTGCTACAGATACATCTCCCAAAATACAGTTTGTGCAGGAGATGTTTTTTACCCTCAATCAACTTAGTGATGAGCAAAAACAAGAAATGCTACAAAATGATAAGGTCGATTTATATATAGTGATGGGCACTGTGGCCGGTGTTTTTTTGACCGAAAATAATATAAAACACGATTATATGGTGTTTGCCACGGCCGACCCTGTTGGTGCCGGCATTGTTAAGAGTGAGACCGAGCGTTACAACAGCAATTCATATGCGCATATTGATAATCGTCGTTTTGCCCGACAAATTTCGCTGGCCTATGAAATTATTGAATTTGAGCGCCTTGGTGTGGTGTATGCGGACAATGCGGCGGCATATAGCTACTCGGGAATTGAGCAGGTAAAGCAGGCATCAGAGCTATATGGGTTTGAAATTTTGGAACTACATGTTGAGGAGGCAGCGGGCGAGGAGGATTTTGAGCGATATTATGATGAGCTTGAAAAGGCGTATGCTCAGCTTATCGATATGGGTATGGATACACTTTACATCACAACAGCCACAACTCAGGATGATATGCTGCCTACACTATTACGCCAAGTGCACAAAGCCAACATACCAACAGTATCTCAGGTTGGAATAAACCAGGTAGAGGCAGGGGTTATGCTGGGGGCCACAATTGATGATCCTGTGGACTATGGACGATTTGGTGCTGCCAGAATAAATGAGTACATTCAGGGTGTGCCAATAGATGAATTAGAACAGGTTTTTGAAATAACCCCAAAGTATTTCCTAAATTACGACACCGTAAAAGAGATAAACTTTGAAATTCCGTTTCGTACCCTTTTGCAGGTAGATACTATTTACCGTAAAGGAGGAGTGCAGAAATGAAGCTCAAAAAAAGAAATCAAGCGGTTATATCGGCTGTACTTGGAATTTTAATTTTGCTCTTTTCGCTTATTTCGGCGGTGTTTTTTAACTATATGTCATTTGAAGGAATTGCCCAGAGTCTGCATGTTGATACCTATCGTTTTGTAGCAGTTGGTGGAGCACAGCGCATGGAGTACGCACTGAATTTGGGTAAAACCTTGGATAAGTACTACGGTCTTGGGGACCAATTGGAGGAGATACGCAGTAATTCGGGGAATATTTTGGCCGTGAGCGTGCGTGATGATAACCGAGAGTTAATAACCTCGGTTCCCGCAGGTGTGGATATGTCATCCTATACCCTAAATGAGGGTGAACCTTATTTGCAGGGTGAGGGAGTGGTGTACACCGAATACATATTTGATGGGGATAAATCAATTGGATTACTGCTGGACACCGCACAAACAGATGAGACGGTATATGGATATCTAAGGCAAATTGCAATTGTTGCGGCGGTGATACTGCTTGTAGGAATAATTGCTGTAATAGTCGCAACGGCGCTTACAAAAGGAAGGCTAAAATCTCTTAAAAGGGTGCTTATAGGGGTTATCATATTAGCACAAATTGCGCTTGGTATTGCCGTTGTACAGCAGTACAGCGTTAGGTATATGTCAAATCTTGATGGCACTGCACAAATTGTGTCAGAGGTAATAGAAAAAGACATAAAAAAAATTACAGATGCCGGGATACCGGTGGATGAATTTGTTGATTTTGATATTTATTTGCAGGATATGGCCGGTGAAATAGACTCGTTTTCCACAATAACAAACGCACAGTCCACAGATAATAACCCACATTACACTGTTTTGGGGGTGGACTTATCGTTTGGAATAAATGAAGAAGTTATAAATGCAAATATATTTAATTTTATACTTGATACCGTTATTTTGATTGTGGCCACAGCGTTTATTACATTGGAGCTGCTGTTTTTTGCAGGCGCATTGTCCTCGGGTGAGCAACGGGACCTCATTACAGGCAGGATAAGGATGATGTATTTTGTGATATATGCGGCACTGAGTATGGGCGCAGCCTTTGTGTCGGTTGTAGCGCTGGATATGTGCACAACACTTGGGCAGGGAAGTAATAACCTCCTCATAGGACTGCCCATGACAATAGAGATGTTAGCAGGAATTATGGCGATAGTGATAAGCGGTATGTTACTTAAGCAATTGGGCATTAGGCGCACAATGATGTTAAGTGTATTGTTTTGTTGCGCCGGACTGTTGTTGGCGGGCTGGGGAGAGCATATATGGGAATTTTCGCTTGCCCGAGCCTTGTCGGGATTTGGATTTTCTCTGGCTACCATGGTGGGCAGAGTGTATGCAACATCGGATAAAACTGATCCCGGTGGAGTTCTTGCAAACCTAACGAGTGTTAGTATACTGGGCTTTTGCAGTGGCGCGGTACTGGGTGGACTGCTATCGGACCGTTTGGGATACAATGCAGTGTTTTACATTTCGGCCATATGCGTTTTAATAGCACTTATATTTGTAAAAGAAATGAAACTGCCAATAGATGAACAAAAGCAGTTTTCTGCCCAAGGAATTTTTGGGATATTTAAGGACCGCATGGCCTTTGGATATCTTGTCCTGTTAACCCTGCCCATGAATGCATGTGCCATTGTTATTAGCTACTATGTACCGCTATTTGGAGCGCAAAATGGTTTATCAACCACGGCTATTTCGGGCATAGTGCTCATTAATAGCTTGCTGGCCGCCTATCTTGCCCCCTTTACAAATGCACTGTGTGCAAAGCTGGATTCAAGTGGCACACAAAAGAGTATTTACCTGTATGGAGCAGTGCTGGCTATTGGCATAATAGCCTTTACGCTGTTTGAAACTGTACCCATGATGATTTTGATGTCGGCCGTGTTGGGAATTGCCGATAGTTTTGGGCTTGTGGTGTTAATTACTGCATTTGTGCGTATACCTATGGTGCAAAAAATTGGGAATGTTACGGGTTCGGTATGCTCAACCTTGATGGGAAAATCGGGACAAACACTTGCGCCTACAGGCATTGCCCTTGGAGGCGGCACCCCAATTGTGCTTGGGGCTATGGTAGTGCTTGGGATGATTGCCAATGCTTTTTTGCAGCGCTCGTCCAATAAAGTAAAGGTGTAGTGGGGGGGATTGTGTGTCATTAAGGGACATTTTAGAATGCAACTTAATTATGCCCAATAAGGATAAAGCGAAGTTTAAGTACATGGGCTCTGCCTTACAGGATGATGACTGCGCGACCGACTGGCTTTCCATGCTAAAGACCCACAATGGCACGACAACAGAATTTTTACAAAAAACATTTGTGCAGCTATCATTTCCGGTACAAGAGGGCATTAGCCTTAAAAGCTACTATAAAGATGTTACCCTACGAGGAACCCCGACGGATGCGCAGTATAAAACCGAGTTTGAAGACCCTCAGGGCATCACGGTGGAGCTGTGCGCCACCCCGGCAGGACGCCTACCTACAATATCGGTTACAGCTGATGCGGATTTTATTACGCTTGTCCAAAAAATCAGGTATAAAAATGAACCAAGACCCATTCCAAACAGCATGGGAGCTGCACTGGTAGGTGGATATAATAACTGGGGTCGTATACAAATGCATATGTCGCGTGGAATTACTTTTGATGAAATTGTGCAAAGGCCTGAGTTGTTTCGCGATTCATTTATGATTCTCTCAAACCGAAATTACAGTGGGGTGACGGCCCAAACTGCAGGGTTTAGCCAAGCTCAGTGGAAGATACATTCCATGGCGATTAGAAGAGAGCATGAATCTGCCCACTATATGACCAAAAGATTTTACAGTGGTGCCTACACCTCAATACATGACGAAATAGTGGCCGATTATTGGGGGCTAAAAAAGGGACTGGGATACTTTGATGCAGACCTGTTTTTGATGTTTTTTGGTGTGACGGCAGATGGTGGCTATCGCAGTGGCGGTCGTCTTGAAAATTATTTGGGTGATCATAACCTCACACCTGATCAATTAGCCGAGCTTTGTCGGGCACTTGGCAAGGTAGCAGGCATTATATCAAAAAAAGATGAACAGCTGGAGCCCTTTGAGTTGTTTAGATGGTTGTGCGAGCACAGCATAATGCAGATGTTAAGGTGATTTTTGTTTTATATTAGCCATTACCGATAGATAAAGTAGTGTTGCCATTTAGTTGTTTTCAGGTAGGATGGAAAATATTTTTAAGTGGGGGATAGGGTTATGCTACAGGCAGAGATGCAAAGTACGTTTGAAGAGCTGTACCGTAAAAACTTTAAGCGTATATTTAACTTTGTATATTTAAAACTTGGAAATCTTGCCGTAGCGGAGGATATAACCGCAGAGGTGTTTTGTAAAGCCTATGAGCATTTTAATAGCTATGACCCCAAAAAAGCAGGGGAGTACACCTGGCTTTACGCCATAGCAAAAAACACGGTATCCGACTATTACAGAAGACACTCAAAGGTAACCTGGATAGATTATGCCGATCTTCCCGAGATGCCTACCGTGAAAGGGTGCATCAGTGAGGTTTTGGAAAATATTATAACCCGAGAATCCTGCGTGGCACTGTGCAAAGCTGTAAGAGAGCTACCCCCCATGCACCAAAATGTAGTAATGTGTAAATATGTAATGGATTTAAGCAATAAACAAATTGCAGAGCTTTTGCAAATAACTCCAAGCAATGTTAGCACAATACTAAATAGAGCAATTTCTCAGCTTCGCCACATTATGGCATAACAATTAATACATATATCTGCGAGGAGCTAATTTAAGATGATGTGGAAAATGGAAAGGGAAGAACTTTGGATTATTGATTGCATGAGTGGGTTTACATATACTATACATGAGTCAAAACTTGATCAGGTTAAATGTATACTGTTGGAACGAAAAGGCAGGGAAGATAATGAGCTTATGGATGTGCTACCGCATAATATAGTAAAGCAGCTCATAGATGATAAAGATAGTTTACTTGAACAAATAGAGAATAGAGAGAGTATAAATGTAGTTCACAATTCACTGCGCTCACCGCTACAGATGAATCTTGAGCTGACCACGCGGTGCCCACTTAGGTGCCCGCAGTGCTACTGCGACCTAAATAGGGGAGAAGACTTACCGCTTGAAAAGGCTATTTTGAGGGTACGCCAGGCGGCGGCTTACAAGGTTCCTATGGTGAATTTAAGCGGCGGTGAGACCATGGTTTATCCGCATCTGGACGAGCTTTTAAGTGAGTGTGCCAGCTTGGGACTACACACCAGCGCTGCCGTGAGTGGTTATGGGATAGATGAAAGCTGCCTGCGTCGTTTGCATGAAAAAGGGCTTTCCCGAATTTTTGTATCCCTAAATGGCTCAACCAAGGAGATAAATGAACTTTCAAGGGATGGTTACGAGCTGGCTATAAATACCTTGCGGCTACTTTGCGAAACGCAAATAATGCCCTACACCGTAAATTGGGTAGCCACAAGCTCTAATATTGATGATTTTCCCAATATGATTAAATTATGCAGGCAGTACAATGTCCCCGAACTGATTGTAATAGGGTTTAAGCCGGATAGCGACTACACACTGAGGCTTGCACCGCAAAAGGATCAAACAAAGCAGTTGGCCGACATGATAAAGGCATTTGGTAGAAGTGATGAGCCACCAACGATAGGAGTTGAGAGCTGTTACTCACAGCTAAAAGCTGTGCTGGGAAGACGTTTCTTTGGCAATGTAAATATAGGGCTTCACCGTGGTTGTGGTGCCGGGCGTGACGGTATGTCGGTGGATGTAAAGGGGGATTTTACCCCCTGCAGGCACTTGGAATTAAATGAATCGTTTGAAGAACTGCGTGATTATTGGGAAAAATCCGATATACTGCACACACTGCGGCACATTGAGGAAACTACCAAATCCCCTTGTGCACAATGTGCCCTTGAGCCAAATTGTTTACACTGCATTGCAATTACGCACAAGATGCACCAAGATCTTTCAAGAGGATTTATTGGCTGTGAAATTTGTCATTTATACGAATAATTAAATATAGTGAGGTGCTCGCATGGCGGAAAATATCATCTGTGTAGATATATTTGACAACGAAATAGGGCAAGCAACCAAAGAGGAAGCGCATCGTGTAGGACAGCTGCACAGGGCTTTTTCGGTATTTCTTATCAGGGATGGAGAGATGTTGATACAGCGGCGTGCCCAGCATAAGTACCACTCGGGGGGGCTGTGGGCAAATGCTTGTTGTTCGCATCCTCGTGTGGGCGAACAACTTAAAGAGGCGGTGCCTCGGCGTTTATTTGAAGAACTCGGGGTGTCTGATATCAAGACAAACGAGCTGTTTAGCTTTGTGTATTATCATAGGTTTTCACATGAACTTTTCGAATATGAGTATGATCACGTGTTCATAGGGGAGTGCAGTGGCACACCACAGCTCAACCCCGATGAGGCTGATGCCTGTCGCTGGGTAACATTTAGCGCACTATCTACCGAACTTCGGGAGCATCCCGAAATGTTTGCGGTTTGGTTTTTAATTGCAGCGCCAAGAGTGCTTAGTTATTTGATGGAAAAAAAGACTGATAATTGTTAGTTGTAAAGGTATAAAGCACACCACCCCGCAACAGTTCATCAATCACGGGGTGGTGTGCTTTGTAATAAATAGAATTATAGGAAAAGGTTAGCGCAAAACATAAGCAACAGGATGCCCCATAGATTGGAGGGATGCGGTGAGCCTGTGATGAATTGGCATACTTCTTATAATAAAAAAATCACCCTCCCAAATTAGATTCAAATCTCTAACTTGGGAGGGCGATTATGAGTAAAGACCGAATAATTACCGCTTTTTACGGCCGTCGGTGCGAGCTTCAGGCTTGTCTTTTTTGGCCGAACGCTTTGTGTGTGGGGCGCCGTCACGGCTTTGACGATTTTTTCTTTTGTCGCCATCGGGCTTTTTGTAGCCATGACGCTTTCCACGGTTTGATTCATACTTATCAAAGCGGGAGGATTTTGCGGCGGTTGGGGCTGAATTAAGTACCGCTGTGATTGGTTTGCCACAAATCTTGCAGCCCTGCATCATGCGTACAATTTCGGGTGCTATATCTGTGGGTATACCAACGGTGCAAAATTCATCCTCAATAATTATCTTGCCAATGTCCTTTGAGGTAATGCCTGTGCGCTCGGTGATGGCGCCAACAATATGATTGGGTGCAACACGCCTGGAACGACCACAGGATATAACGATTTCCGAAAAACTGGAGTTGTCGCCACGATGTGAGAGACCGCGCTCCCCACGTCTGCCCATATCTCTTTTGGGTGGAGCCACATCCTCAAGGTCGGCCACACCCCCCGAAAAGCTCATAGACATAAGGGCTATGGATATCTCAACAGGGTCGTAACCCTCCTCGACAAGTGCCAAAACCATTTCCTGATTTTCGGGGTCCATTTCCTTTGCAAGCGCCTCGCGCACAAGTACAAGGTCGGCCTCGCGGTTGCTTCTTCTAATGTCGGCAATGGTGGGGATGTCCATAGGGGAGATGGTGGACTTGACGGTGTGGGCAAGGCGGCGTATTTCGGCAATCTGATTATTGCCGCAACACAGCGTAATTGCGTTGCCATCACGTCCTGCTCGGCCTGTACGGCCTATGCGGTGAACGTAATACTCGCTCATTTTGGGGATATCGTAGTTGATAACATAGTCAATATCGCTTACATCAATTCCGCGAGCGGCAACGTCGGTGGCCACCAAAATATTGATTTTTCCGCGCTTAAAAGCCCCCATAACCTGCGAGCGCTGCTGCTGCTTCATGTCGCCATGAAGGCCTGCGGCCGAAAAACCACCTGTCGACAGCGCATCGGTAATCTCGTCCACCATCAACTTGGTGTTGGAAAAAATAATTGCCCTGGTGGGTTTGTAGCGGTGTATAAGCAGTTTTAGTACCTCGGCCTTATAGGGCTTTGGTGTGTTTACATAGTGCTGGGAGATGCTCTCAAGGGTTACCTTGTCGCGGTTTATTTCCACGTTTACAGGATTATTTAGAAACTGCTTTGTTATGGCTCGAATTCCCTTGGAAACTGTGGCCGAAAACAGCACAACCTGCCTTTGCTCGGGGACATCAAGGAGTATTTGCTCGATATCCTCCTTAAAGCCCATGTTTAGCATTTCGTCGGCTTCGTCAAGTATGATCATTTTAAGGTTGCCAAGCTTTAGGCTGCCTCTTTTCATGTGATCCATAACACGTCCGGGGGTGCCAATTACAAAGTTGGCACTGCGCAAATCACGAAACTGCTGGCTGTAGTTTGCACCGCCAAAAATATCGGCAGTTTTAACGGCCGGCATGTACTTTGCCAGCTTGCGAATTTCTTCGCCACACTGTTGGGATAGCTCTCTTGTGGGGGATAGCACCAATACCTGTACGTTTTTCACGCTGGGGTCGATGCTCTGCACGGCAGGTATACCAAATGCAATGGTTTTACCGGTGCCGGTTTGGGACTGTGCAAGGATGTCTTCTCCCGAAAAAATGATGGGGATAGACTGTGCCTGAACAGGCGTTGCGTTTTCAAATCCTGCGTCGTCCAGTGCCCTGAGTACTTCAGCGCTCAGGTTAAGTTCTCTAAAAGTGGTTGTTGACATTTAATCCTCATTTCTAAATCATGGCGAAAACATAACAAGGCTATGCAGTGTATATTCACCGTCAACTGCTCTGCAAGCATTCGCATAAAAAAACCGCCGTATGAATGATCACGGCAGCGTTACTGGTACATAAATCAGTTTACCATACATAATATGGATATCACGCTAAGTATATACCAAAGTATTGCAAATTGCAACAAATTAATACCCAATAATAAAAAATTGTCAATAGCTACATAAAACGTCGAAAATTTAGCAGGTATTTAAGCTTATGCACATCACAAACCGCCATGTATAGCCATTTTTGGCACCACATGCCAAAAACATTCGGGGCTATTTATCCTGTCTGCGCAAAACATATTTATGCCACTATCCCAAAATCTTGTCGGCTTGATACGACCCTGTCTTTAGCAACACAGCAATAATGCTTAATATATTCCATAAATTTAAGGTAAGTTTAAGTTTTGTGATATAATATATGTGCGAGGTGATTATATGCGACTACTGTTATGTGAAGACGAAAAGGAACTTTCAAACGCCCTTGTAAAAATATTAATACATTATAATTACTCGGTTGACGCCGTTTACGATGGACAAGAGGCTCTGGATTTTTTAGAGGCGCAGGACTATGATGCCGTTATTTTAGATATTATGATGCCTAAAATTGATGGGTTAACGGTACTAAAAACAATCAGGGACAATGGCAACCTGACACCTGTAATTATGCTGACGGCAAAATCCTTGGTGGATGACAAGGTAGAGGGGCTGGATTTGGGTGCCAATGATTACTTGACAAAACCATTTGAGACCAAAGAGCTTTTGGCACGGATTAGGTCCATTACAAGAACAGCCGGTGATAGCAGATCCTCAATTTTAACGGTGGGGGATATCAGTCTCAACCGCAAAACATTTGAGCTTTATTCTGATAAAAACTCATTTAAGCTTGCGGGCAAAGAGTTTCAGATGATGGAAATGCTGATGATTAACCACTCGCACATTATCCCAACCGAGCGTTTTATGGAAAAAATTTGGGGGTATGACAGCGAGTCCGAGATAAATGTAGTGTGGGTGTATATTTCCTATCTTAGAAAAAAACTAACACTGCTTGAAAGTAGCGTTAAAATTAAAGCCAAGCGAAAC
The DNA here is from genome assembly GCA_964369885.1 of uncultured Oscillospiraceae bacterium. GTDB lineage: Bacteria > Bacillota > Clostridia > Oscillospirales > Ruminococcaceae > Heteroruminococcus. The sequence goes on along the minus strand of CAYJGQ010000022.1, from coordinate 13,486 downwards.
ACCGGATATTCTTTGGAGGTATAGTATGCTAAAAAAGCTGCAAAAAAAATTTATACTTCTAACCACGATAATTAGTATCATTGTTATGACCTTTATTGCAATTGCAATAAACATAATAAATTATAGCTCCATTATGTCGTACTCGGATGAAGTTTTAAATATACTGGTCACAGGAGAGCTGAACTTTTCCTCAGGAAATGGACCCTACACCCGTATTCCCAAGGAATTTGCATTTACAACAAGGTTTTTTGTAGTGCGCTCAAACGAAAATAATGAGTTTGACTACATTGACACAAAAAATATCAGCTCAATTTATCCGGATGATCCAATTTTATATGCAGAGAATGAAAATCCGATTGGTCAAACTTCGGGTAGAATTGAAGATTTCAAATTTATAAAAACTCCAAATAAAATAGGACACACCTATATTTTCCTTGATATTGAGGAGGATTTAATTGGATTTGAAAATTATATGTTTTACTCGATTTTTATCGTGATATGTGCTGTTGTTTTAATTTTTATACTGTCGTGTGTGTTCTCTAAAAAAGCGGTATCACCAATTGCAGAGAGCTACGAAAGACAAAAAAGATTCATAACCGATGTAAGCCATGAATTTAAAACCCCACTTGCAATTATCAGCGCGGACTGTGATGTCATAGAAATTGATAATGGTGAGGGGGAGTGGACACGCAGTATAAAATCACAAATATTGCGACTGAGCACATTAGTGGAGAATTTAATTTCGCTTACAAGACTTGATGAAGAAAAGAGTATAATGCAAAAAGCGGATTTTTCGCTTTCAGACGCAGTAAGCGATACGCTAAATGAGTTTACGGCGGCTATAAAAAAAGCCGGTTTGGAATTTTCGTGTGAAATAAGCAAAAATATTACCTACAATGGCGATGAAATATTTATCCGAAAACTTCTGGGCATTTTAACAGAAAATGCTATAAAGTATAGCCGTGGATATATTAAGGCCACTCTCATGGCCGAGGGAGGTAAAAAAATATTTGCTATTGAAAATTCGTGCGAAGCTGTAGAAATAGGCAAACACAATAGTTGGTTTGAGCGATTTTACAGGGCAGATAAGTCGAGAAACAGCCAAACCAAGGGCTTTGGCATAGGCTTGTCGGTTGCAAAATCGATATGCGACAAGCATGGTGCAAAAATTTCAGCCCATAGCAAAACCGGACAAGAAATTATTGTTTCTATTGTATTTTAGTTTTTACCCCCCGTCACGGGGGGATGGCAACTCCGCCAACCGCCTTGCAATTGCAAGGCGGTTTTTATTTTTTTAAGTAGATTTAAGGTATGGCTATTATAGTTAGTATACATAGAAGAAGATTATGTATATCACACATCTGCCCTTGGCAGATGCATACAAATAAAAAGCCGTGCTGATGTGCTCTATGTTATATGCCGTGCTACGTACATGGCGAATTTATATAGGTAAGCCAAGACTTTGATTAATCCATTTTAATGTTTAGAAAGGGGCGTATGTATGAGAAATTCTGTAATACTTATACCTGCATACAGACCATCGGTATTACTAATAGATATTTTAACACAGTTAAAACAAAGTGGTTTTCATAAAATAATTGTGGTAGATGATGGCAGTGGTACAGCTTATAGGGAAATTTTTCAGCAGGTAAGATCATTGGGGTGTACGGTGGCTACCCATAGCCAAAATAAAGGTAAGGGACAGGCACTAAAAACAGGATTTAAAATTGCGCGTGATACATTTAATCTAAGCGAGGGAATAGTAACGGCCGATGCCGATAATCAACATCAAGTATGTGATATCATAAAGGTCAGTGAGGCACTTAAAGAGTATCCTGATTCACTGATAATGGGAACTCGCAGCTTTAATACCGGCTCGGTACCTTTTAAGAGCCTATGGGGAAATAGAGTGACCTCCTTTGTATTTCAAGCAAGCACAGGTGTTGCTTGCAAAGACACGCAGACGGGGCTCAGAGGACTGCCCGAGTCCATGATTGATATAGCTTTAAGGGTGCATGGCTCGCGATATGAGTATGAGTATAATTTCTTGCTGGAGGCCGCAGAGCACTATAAGATAGTTGCTGTGCCCATTCAGACGATATATATTGATGATAATAAGGGCTCCCATTTTAGACCCTTCCGAGATTCTTTGCTCATATATCAAAGACCCATAAAATTTATCGCAAGCTCTTTAATAGGGTTTTTATCCGATGTTGCACTGTTCTATCTCATATCGCTTATGCTATCATTTTCCGCCACTGAAAACATTATTATTGCCACAGCTACGGCCAGAGTATTATCAGGGATTATAAATTATGGCATAAACAAAAAAGCAGTATTTGGGATGGACAGCAATGTAATAAAAAGTTTTGCACGGTATGCTATCTTGTTTTCAGTTATAATGGCAGCAAGTGCCGTCGGAACTGCCGGACTTTCAATGATTATTACAAGCTCGGTTGTGGCAAAAATCATTGTGGATGTAATACTTTTTGTATTTAGCTATACACTGCAAAAAAATTGGGTTTTTGCAAAAAAAATATCTGTCCCCAAAGCCTCTAAGATTTGGAAATCCTGTACAGCACTAATTTTGGCTTTTTATGTAGGCTTTACGCTACTAAATAGGTTTGTAATGCCACAAAATGTTGTTGTGATGGATGATGATGTGTATACAAACGAGCAAATTTCATCAGCTCAAGATGACAATCAACATGCGGATAATTCTTTAATTGATGAGACTACCCAGGACGAGCAATCGCAGTCCGAAACAGAGCAGGAGATCACCGAGCCAATTATAACCCCTACCAGCTATACGGATGAGTATATACAGGTTACTATTGATACTATCAGAGAGTTTAATACGGATATCTATATAGCAGAAATAATAATAGAGGACAGCTCTTACCTAAAAACCGGGCTGGCAGAAAATTCATTTGGAGCAAATGTTAAGGAAAAAACCTCGGAAATAGCACTGGAAAATGGCGCAATACTCGCAATAAACGGCGATTATTATGGCTTTAGAGATGATGGCTATGTTATGCGAAATGGGTATTTATATCGTGAAACCATGACACAGGGGGGCAACGAGGATTTGGTTATTTACAGTGACGGCAGCATGGAAATAATCAATGAGGAGGATATCACTGCCCAAGAACTTGAACGAGATGGAGCGGTGCAAATTTTTTCTTTTGGTCCCGGCCTTATTTCACAGGGCGAAATATTGGTGAACGAGGACAGTCAGGTCGAGCGTGAAGACCCAAGTAACCCACGAACGGCCATCGCCATGATTGAGGAAAATCACTACATCTTCATGGTGGCCGACGGCAGAACCAATCAGAGCGAGGGTTTGTCGCTTGAGGAAATGGCAATAGTTTTAAGCTCCTACGACTGTGAAGTTGCCTATAATTTAGATGGCGGAGGCTCTGCAACCATGGTGTTTATGGGTGAGCTTGTTAATAATCCCACCACCAACGGAAGAGACATAAAAGAGAGGAGTGTGAGTGATATTGTGTATATTGGATGATAAAAAAGCTGTGCGGGAGTTTTATATAAAAAAACGGATAAAACCTTACGCCATAGCAACAGTATCCTGCATCGTGTTTTCCTATATATACTCCTTATTTTCACACGGTGTAAGCTCGCCATATATGACATTTATGTTTTTGTTTCCCTTGATTTTTGGGGTGCTGGGTGCTATATTTTGTATCAAATTTAAAAAAAGCAAACGTCAGCATTTTTTGGCAACTCATTTTTACCATACGGGTGTGGTTACGTTGGTATTAGGCTCTATGTTGGGCGGAATTTTTGAAATTGCAGGAACTGCATCATTGTATCAAACTGTTTTAATGATTGTCGGTACTTTTATGGTGCTTTGTGGAGTTCTGTGTTACATTATAAAAATATGAAATTATATTGGAGGATATCTAAGTGAAAATATACATTTTATCTGCACTAATAGTTGTAGTGCTTGTTTTGGCCGGGTGTAGTCAAAAACTGAATGGTGGAACTAACGGTAGCGATACCTCGGTGGCAGAAGTTTTATCGGCCGGGGGGCAGTCTGAGTCAGGAGAGGTGGATATATCCCACACATCTTTTGATCTGCAATTAAGCGGTACACCCACTACGGTGACCGAGAGTGATGTTGTAATAACCCAGAGTGGAACCTATGAATTTACAGGTGATTACAGCAGTATAACAGTAAATGTTGATAAGGATATTGATGAGGATGCCGTCTATCTTGTGCTAAACAATGCAAGTATTAGTAACGAGAACTCAACGCCCATTAATATTATGGAGGCTAAGGATGTTATCATAGTTCTTGAGGGAGAAAACAGCGTAACCCAGGGAGAAATTATCACCACAGATGAGGAGTTTCCATCGGCTGCGGTTTACTCAAGGGCTGACACCGTAATTACGGGCGATGGCAGCATTACCGTTGTAACCTCGTACAACGACGGAATTAACAGCCGAGATGATTTGATTATTGATGGTGCAACCATTACAGTCACGGCAGTGGAAGACGGTATAGTGGGCAAGGACTTACTCACGATTAGCCAGAGCGATATAACTGTAACGGCAGGGAAGGATGGGCTAAAGGCATCCAACGATGAAGACGCAGACAAAGGTAATTTGGTTATCGCAAGTGGTAATTTTAATATTGTAGCGCAAAATGATGGCATAAGCGCCGAGCAGACACTACAAATTGATGATGGCAATTTTAATATTACCTCGGGCGGGGGCTTTGTCGAAGTCTTAAATGAAATTACCCGTGGCGAAGGATCGGGAAACACAGTGCAACCAAGCAGTCTTCTTGAAGACAGCATGAAGGGGCTCAAAGGCCAAAATTTGATATTAAATGGTGGACAATTTGATATTTCTTCTTACGAGGATGCAGTCCATGCGGATAATAACCTAACTGTAAACGGCGGAATATATAATATAATTTCAGGTGATGATGCACTTCACGCTGATATTGCTTTGCTAATTAATGATATAGACTTAGTGGTAGAAAATGCCTATGAAGGCCTTGAGGGCGAAACGGTTACAATAAATGATGGCAATATTCTAATTAATGTGCTTGATGATGCCATTAATGCAAGTAGTGAAAGTGGTTATGTAAAAATAACCGATGGAACGATATCGCTTAAAGCCATGGGAGATGGAATTGACTCAAACGGTGATTTAACCATTGAGGGTGGGGAAATTATTATTGATGTAGATGCAGTTTATGCCGGTGGAGATAGTGAACTGGATGTTAGCGGTGTATATAATATCTCGGGCGGCAGTGTTGTGGATGAAAACGGAAATGAATTAGAACCTACTCAGATGGGAGGGGCTATGGGGGGACCTGCCGGTGGACCCGGAGGAGGCCAGAGGCCGCAAAACGGCCGACCATAACCTAAAAAACCTGTAATTTTACAGCATAGGTTAAACTATAATAAAAAGTCGACGTACTATGTACGTCGACTTTTTATTATCCCAAGAGTAAGCAAAACATAAAGTGTGATCATCAATAGAAATCTCATGCCGGGCATAGCATATAAACTATGTGGTTTGCTTAGCCATTTTGTCGGTTGAGGGCTGTTTTAGCCACCAAATAAGCACCAAAAATATAACCGCTATGGATATCCACTGGTTTATTGACACCGTGAGGAGGTAGCGCAGGGCATCGGCCCGCATAAATTCCTCAAAAAAGCGAATAAAGGCATAAACAAATAAATAAAGCGGCAGGGTTTTATAGGCGTTTTTCTCCCCCCATCGCCTGGCCAGCACCGCCAACACCACAAACAATACGACATTTACCGTTATCTCAATGGCCTGGGTGGGGAAGCGGTTAATGCCATCATAGGTTGCAAGGGTGTAGCCAAAGCTGTGCGGAACCCCAAAACAACATCCATTACCCAAACACCCAAGCCTCCCAAATGTATAAAGGAGGGCTTGTGCCGGGGCGTAAATGCCCATAAATAGCCTGTGTGGTACCTCAAGTATTTTACAGCAAAACATTGCGGCTGCAATAAATCCAAACAAGCCACCATAAATCATGGCACTGCCAACAGAGGCGTCTAACACTTCAAAAACAGTGTAGCCGTAGTAGGCATCTGTACTTGTGGCCAAAATGAATTTTGAGAATAGACTCAATCCTGTAGCCCCAAAAAACAGGCCAAAACATGAGGTGCAAATAAGAAACAACAACTTTTTTATGGGAATATTACCACATCTGCCAAAATGGTTTGTTATAAGTATGTATGCCACCATGGACACCCCACCGCAAAATGCCATTAGTGTGTATGTGCCTACATTTAACCCCAAAATTGTGACATATGGTAGCATGATTTGATGCTCCTTTTAGTGTTTGATTTAAAAATCAATTATTAAAACGACTCTTGGTAGTTTTCAAAACAATCCAAAAGGTCGTCCAAAGGGTCACCTGACCTCGCACTGCTACTGCTTGAGGATTCCGCACTGCTACTGCTTGATGATGAATCCTCGGACTGGCTGCTACTGTTGGGTGGGGAACTACTGCTGGAAGATGAACTGCTACCGGAAGACGAGTTGCTGCTTGATGACCAACTGCTACTTGAAGATGCGGAGGATGATTGGGGAACTATCGACTCACTGCTACTGCCGGAGGAGGAACTACTGCTTGAAGATGGATACCAAATCATCTCCTCATCTATGTTATTATTGTTATTATTGCTTTTGGGACCGCTAAATTTGATTATTAACTTTTGATTTGTATCAGGAAAAGCGCTTGATTCCCAAAGCTCCCAAACACCTTGATCAACTGGGTGGCCGTCCAATGTCACACTTACGGTCTGGTTGGGCAGAGTGGAGATGACAAGGCTGCCCAAAGAGTTTATAGCGGCGTCGGCGGTGAAGGAAGAACCATCCACACCTGTGATGATAAGGGTGTGGTAATTACTCTCGATGGCTATCTCGTCATCTTCAGGGTCGTTACTGCTATCTCCCAGCACAAAATCATCTGTAAGGGCCAGGGTGAGATCACCATCATAAAAACCCAGTATTGGGACTGTGCTATCCGAGGAAACCTGCTGAGTGCCGGTGGCAATGCTCAAACGGTTACCCGAAAGGGTAGCGTAGGGGACATTTGCGCCCGACACGCCCTTATGCTCGACCCTTAAACTACTGGCCGACACACTTACCATCATTGTAACCACTATAATTGCGGTAACCACAGCTGCGAATATACGTTTTGTCTTTATGTTCATTATTTCAACTCCTATCCATGCAAACACACATTTTTTATGCATATTATAGCATGATTATGTCGCAAATTGGAATTGTGTCAAAATTGCAAAAATTAATCACATAGTGCACAAAAAAACGGATGTGGTATTATGGATATAGTATATTTATATAGAGTCAATGAAAAAAAGTAAATAGCACAGGGCGATTGTACAGACTCTGAAAAAACGTGACTGCAAAACCGCAAAAGCCCTGATGGAGGGGAATATTATACGCAGTAGGGATGATGTGCTTACTCATTTTTGAGGGAGCACTCATGGTAATAAGTGATGCCACACGACGGTTTTTCTTTGCCGTCGTGTGGCATTTAATATTAGAGCATCTTATTTTGGTCAACTGTTTAAGGAGATAGCATTTTCCCCCTGCGTTTCATAAAGCACCACATCAATATCTATAAGCTCACCGTTTCGCTCTACTACCATGCTCACGGTTTGGTTTGCCTCGCAGTTTTGGAGTTCTGTTTCCAGTTGGGCGTAGGTGGTGATCTCTACATCTTCAAACATTACAATTCTATCGGCCACCTGCACACCGGCCATATGGGCGTTGCCGTTTTGGGTGACACTCTGCACATATACGCCGAGGTTATCCACCCGGTACATCATGGCCATTCGCTCGTCAGCCACCTCCACAAGACCAACCCCAAATGTAAATCTGCCCTGTACATAGCCCACATCAATTAAATCCTCTATGACCCCCACGGCGATGTCAATGGGGATGGCAAAGCCGATTCCCTCTATATCCTCACCCGCAAATTTGGCGTTTACAATGGCGATAAGCTCGCCATTTTCATTGAACAGACCGCCGCCCGAATTGCCGGGGTTTATGGCTGCATTTGTTTGCAGGAGTGTCATGGTTTGATCCTCTATAATAACTTCGCGGGAGGTGGCGCTTACAATGCCGTCGGATACGGTGCCACCAAGCTCTCCCAAGGGATTTCCGATGGCCATGACATAATCACCCACTTCAAGCTCGGATGAATGGCCGATTGTGGCAGCATAAAGACCCTCAGCCTGGATTTTCAGCACGGCCAAATCGGTCTGGGCATCCGATCCTATAAGCTCGGCAGAGTACTGCTCTCCGTTTATGGTGGTGACCGTGATGCTCGAGGCACCATCAATAACATGATGGTTTGTGACGATATAACCATCCTGAGTGATGATTACTCCACTGCCTGCACCCGAACCAACATAAGACTGATTAAATTGCCCATAGCTTACCACCTCGGTGGTGATTTCCACCACCGATGGCTGTGTGATATCGGCAATGGCAGACACCGAAAGTTCTGTGGTGGAGTCCCTATCCACAGAAGTGGGGGTGAGAGACAATCCACCGCCCTCCGATTGTGTTATGCTAACGCCCTCACCCGCCAACATCCCATAAATATGGCTGCCCACAAACCCACTGCCCATGCCCACCACAACAACCGCTATTAGCACACAAACTACCGAGAGAGCGGTGCCTGATTTTCTTTTTTTCTTGCGTACAGTGGGGGGATCGGTGGGTATTATATTCCTATTTTCATCTTGATAATGGTTGTAATCCATGGTGTATTCTCCTTAATATTTATTTTATTTTGGCACTTGTTATTGTCTTGAGATAATAATAAATCATCAAACTTAAGCTTACTTAAAAATGAGATACATTAAAAAAATCATCCCACAGGTAATCCGTGAGATGATTTTTTGCTATTTATAATTAAGGTGTTACAGTGTCGCCATTTTCAAGCCTTTCGGGCATTTCACCCTCAAAATCCTCGGGCATGGTGCCGTCGCCACCCGGGCGCATTCCGCCGCCACCGCCGCCGTGGCCTGTGGCCTCCACAGGGTCGCCGTTTTGGTCAACTATAGTGCCACCCGACATGGTAACCGTGCCGTCCACATCAAGTGGGGCGTTCATGGCATCGGAACTCCCCGTTGCGGTTATAACTATGTCGCCGCCGGTTTGGGTGAATGTTCCGTTGGAGTCGATACCGTCACCGCCTTGGCCAAAAAAGATTTCAATATTTCCACCCGAGATTGTAACCCCGCCCGATTGGTCACTGCCGTTTATGCCGTCGTCGTTTGTGTTTATGGAAATGTCACCACCGCTGATATTGACAAATATACCCTCAATGCCCTCGAAACAGTTTTCTATGGTCATAGTGCCGTTTGTAATGTTTGCGGTGTTTTGGGCATGAACACCATCATCACCTGAATTTATTATTAGGTGTCCGCCGTTGATATTAACATCACCATCCGAGTGAATAGCATCCTCATAAGCCGAAATGTTAAACGTACCACCATTTATAATAACGCTATTTAATGCTTTTAGGCCTTTCATGCTTTCCTCAAAGGTTGTATCGTCGTTTTCGTCATCAAAGGTGTTTGTGGAGGGGTCAAATCCGCCACGGCCACCGCCCATGCCACCGCCTGCACCGCCACCCACAGGACCACTGGAGGGGGTCTTTATAACCTCCACATAACCGCCACCCGAGTACAGCTCAAAATTGCCGTCATCAATTTGCAGGATATTATCCGAGCTTATGGCATCGTTTTGTGCGGTGATATTATACTCGCCGCTTACTATAAGCAAATTACCCTTTTCCAAATCTTCGGTATTGGAAGATTTAAGGCCATCTTTCCCGGCCTCCACAGTGATGTTGGCATTAGCTATTGTCAGCAAATCCTTGCCAACAATGCCGTCCTCCATGGCGGTTACGGTAATGCTACCACCATCAATAATCAAATCATCGCGGCTGTTGATGCCATCCCCATACAGGGTGGTAATGCTCAAACTGCCCTCACCGGTTATGACGGTGTCAGCCTTTGAGTAAAGGGAAGCCGAGGGAAATTCCTCATCGTCGGTCGTAATTTCACCTTGAGTTATGGTGTTCTCGCCCTCAAGCAAAATCACCACATCCTTGGCCTCCATGATGTTTATGGGTGTGCCTGTGTCGCTCTCGATGTTTGCTCCGTTTAGCACAATATACACAATGCCATCGTCGGTGTCTTTATCGACGTTTACGGTTATGGTGCTACTTGTATAGTCGCCTGTGAACTCATATGTGCCACTCGCGGTTATCAGTATTTCCTCTCCGTCCGAGAAGGTGGTGCGCTCGCCCAAGTCTGTCAAATAATCCTCGCTTGTAAAGCTCAGCCCATCTATCGTGGTGTTTTGGGTGGCCGATAAGTCCTCTGTAGGTGTGTCGGTTTGGGTTTGAGATGCCTCGCTTGACGCACTGGGCGCATCGGCATTTTCGACCGTGCCACAGCCCGCCAAGACGAGCATAAAAATCGCTGTTAAAATGGCTATATATTTTTTCATGATGGTGATCTCCTAAAGTCCGTTTACAAATAGTTCCTGTTTGCCTATAATAATTTCAAGGTTGCCGTTGCGGCATCGCAGTTCATCTATAAACTGTTTCTCCTGTGCTGCGTCACGAAGTTCAATCTCATAGCTTAGCTTAAACAGGCTCCCCATATTGGTGGTCTTGGCCGATATAAGCTTTGCCTCTTTTGTAAAGCTCTCAAAGATATCGTCAAAAACGTCGGTGTAATTAAGGCTCTCGGGGATGGTTATTTGCAGTGTGCGGGAGGTGCTGTTTTTTTCCTCCCCAAAGTTTGTGATATTGAGAAACAGCGCAAACAGACAGGCGATAACCGAGAACAGCACCGCAAATCCTATATAACCCATGCCGATGGTAAGCCCTGTACACATGGCCGTGAATATGCCTATAATCTCTTTTGCGGTGCCCGGAACAGAGCGAAAGCGCACAAGGCTAAACGCACCTGCCACCGCAACACCAGCCCCGATATTGCCGTTTACCATGATGATGACCATGGCCACAGCCAAGGGGAGAAGTGCCAATGCCATGCCAAAACTTTGGGTGCATTTGGTTTTTAGTGCATACATTTTGGCCATAAATATGCCTAAAATGATGGCCGATACCATACAAACTAAAAAATCGGTGATATCTAAACTCATTGTAGAAGTTGTATCAAAAACGCTACTGAAAAATTCACTGAACATTGTAGTCCCTCCCTAAGCTGCTTACAAATTGCGGCATGAAATATGTCTGATAGGCCCTGCCATACTTGGAAAATGAGGTCTTATAAATACTATTGTCACTTAAAAACTCCAAAAACCAGGTTGGGAGTCCCATGACGGTTTTGACCTCAAGCAGTACATAGTCGCCGGGTAGCACCGCCATATCACGCTCACTGCTGTAGAGTGACACATCGCTATCGCGAGCCATTATGTTAAAGTCAAAGGTAAGCCTAAAATTTTCATCCTCTGTCGAGAAAAAGGCTTCACGGTCGTAGGAGAGATACACCTTGGGTTTTATCTCATCATAACAGGTTTTGAAGTAGTCGATTTCACGCAGTATCTGGGAATGCTCCACACAGTCATCACCATCACACAGGTAAGAAAGCACCTTGTTTTGCTCGCAGTACACCCTGCGCTTATATACCACACCGCCGAACTTTTTCTTTAGCTCAATAAAAGCTGTGGCCTCCTCGGACGGCTGTCCGTAACAGCGAACCCGCAGTTTCTCTTTGTATCTCGGCTTTTCTAAGGAATTGCGGATTATTCTGTAGTCATCGGTATCAAAATAGATGTTTGAAATTTTATGCCTGCCGTAATCATCGAGCATCATATGGGGGGGCAGGGCGGTCAAAAGTTTTTCGTATTGCTCGGCCGTTAAAATATATTTAAGTTCGTACCGCTTAAAGTTGGTTTGTGTCACTATGCTCACTCCTTTTGTGATTTTACAAGTTCATTATAATAACGCAACCTTAATTTTACCTTAAAATATAAATAGTGTGTAGCATTATTTATTGGGCATTTGTGGCGGTTGCCACGCAGTGTCGAGCCACAAGCCAATAAAGATAAGGTTTTATATTAGCCTACGGCTAATATAAAAAATATTTTTCATTAACAATACTAAAAAATACGTAAATATAATTATAGGTACGGGTAGGCAGGATACAAAGAAGTTGGTGGCCTGTTTTGCCGTGAAATTTACAGCAAACAATAAGGCAAGGGCATCCGTTTTGGTGTCCTTGCTTTTTTTCACATTAATCCCTATTTGCCAATTGCCCCCTGCCCCAAAATATGCTAAAATAAACAAAGCACATAAAAAAGGAGATAAGAGAATGAAAATGAAAAGATTTTTTGCTTTAATGCTCGCACTTGCGCTATCGCTGACAATGCTACAAGGCGTGGCGTTTGGGGCGGATGACTACGTCTGGGACGATAGCACCGGCACATTGACCATAAAAACACAAACAGGCATGAATAGTTGGAAAACAAGTAGCGGAGCAAGCACAGCTACCCTAAAAGAGGTCATCATAGAAGACGGCGTAACCTCAATTGGAGTGGATGCGTTTCGTAATTGCACCTCCCTCGCCTCTGTTACCTTTGCAGAGGGCAGTCAGCTTGATACTATTGGTGATAGTGCGTTTAAAGATTGCAGAGGCCTTGCCTCCATTGCCATCCCCGCCGGCGTAACCTCAATTGAGAATAGTGCGTTTTATTACTGCTACAACTTAACCTCGGTCGTCTTTGCAAAAGATAGCAAACTTAAAACAATTGGCGATAGTGCGTTTAACGGTTGTAGTGGCCTTGCTTCCCTTGCCATTCCTGCCGGCGTAACCTCGATTGGTGATGGTGCGTTTAGAACTTGCAAACGCCTTGCCTCCATCGTCCTTCCCAATGGTATAACCTCGATTGGAGAAGGTACGTTTAGTGAGTGCACAGACTTAACCTCGATCACTATACCCGCCGGCGTAGCCTCTATTGGTAATGGTGCATTTTTAGAATGCGAAGAACTAACCACTATCACCTTTATGGGGAGCAATTTAGCATCAATCCATGATACTGCCTTTGACAACGCAGGTAAATTGACAACAATAAACCTTGCGGGGAATTATGACAAAAACATGGTGGATATACTTGCAAACCTTCTGACGAGGGCGGCGAATCATTTAAGTCCCTACGTCGAGTCCATAGCCCTTGGAAATCTCACCATCAACTATAACGCAAGGTGGACAAACGAACAAGCTGAATACCTTAAAACAACAATGGATAGCCTTACAGGAAAAGACGGTGGCAAGATTAAACCGGAAAATATTAAAGCCGATGCCACACTTGCTCCCCCCACCGGCGGTGGTAGCGGTAGCGTCGGCGGTGGCACAGCCCTACACGCCTACTACCCAGGCGACGGCACCCCCTACACACAAAT
>CAYJGQ010000021.1:0-24924 GCA_964369885.1 uncultured Oscillospiraceae bacterium | reverse complement strand
GGGGGAGAGTTGTGCCGCGACCACGCGGCCGCCGCCTCCCCCGAGGGGGAGGAAAACACGGCGAAGCCGTGAGGGAGGGGGGAGAGTTCCGCCGCGACCACGCGGCCGGCGAAGCCGTGTGGGTGGGGGGTGTGTTCCGCCGCGACCACGCGGCCGGCCACGCACTACGCCCCCATGGCGGTATTATCTACCTTCATGGGGGCGCCTGATTATAACTGTTATGCTTGATCGGCTGTTTGACAGGAGGTCTCCTGTGTAACGGCCAGTTCATCTTTGGACTCAAAAATTCCGTACTTTGTAGAAATAGCTCCGTATTTACAGCTTCTTTTGCAGTCGCCGCAGCGTATACATTCGGCTGAATTTATGTCCAGAGTAACCGGAACATTCATCTTACAGGTTTTGTTACATATGCCACATCCAACACATTTTTCTTTATCAAGATGTAATCTATAAAGGCTCACCTTGTTAAATAGAGCGTAGAAGGCGCCCAGTGGACATAGGTATTTACAAAATGGCCTGTAAATCACCACCGAAAGGAGCAAAACTGCAATTAACACCATGAGTTTCCATACAAACAATGCCCCTAAAAATTCCTGCAAATTTGGGTTTGTGGATATCAGTGGTATGCCACCAAACAAGGTCCCCGAGGGACAGATTAGCTTGCAAAAATATGGCCCACCAAGTCCAAACTCATCGGTTATGAACATCGGCCCCAGTACAACAAACCCGAGTAAAACCGCATACTTAAGCTTTCTAAGCAGGTTGTCGAGCTTTTGCGGCACCGTGAGTTTTGGCAGTTTTATTTTATGCAGCAAATCCTGCACTAATCCAAATGGACATAGAAAACCGCATACAAAGCGCCCCAATACGACACCAAAAAGGATTAAAAATCCCAGCACATAGTAGCTTATGTAGTTGCCACGTTGACTAAGTACCGCTTGTAGCGACCCTACGGGACATGAGCCCAGTGCCCCGGGGCAGGAATAACAGTTTAGCCCCGGCACACATACAAGCTTTGTGTCGCCTTGAAATATCTTACCGTTTACAAACCCAATTAAATATCCATTGCTAAGGGCAGTAAAGGCTGCCTGTATTATATGTCGTCGATTATTGTTATTTTTAATATTCATCACCCTATACCAATGCACTCAAGACATATACGAATGGATTTTTGAAACACCGACAAATGCTCACCCATTACAACCCCTACCACAATCATGGATAGGGCAAAAATCAATATAAATATTCTAATGTGAGCAATATTAATACCCTTCATTAGCGCAGTTCATCCATCATTTCTTCGGCCACTCCAAGATAGTAGGAAACAGGGTCGCCGGGTGCACCTTCAATTTTCTGGCCGAAAATGTTGCCCTCGCTGTCTACAAATACTGTGGTGGGGAAGGCTGTAATGCCGGACAAGAAGTTGTTATAGATCTCATCATTTGTGATGATGGCATCAAAGTTACAGCCATTCTCGGACAAAATCTGGATTGCAAGGTCGGTCTCGGTGCCACCGTCATCACAGATTGTCAGTACATTTACATTTTCGGGAAGGGTCTGATAAACCTCCTCAAGCTCGTTCATCTCACCTATGCAGGGAGGGCACCATGTAGCCCATACGTTTACCATGGTCATGGCATACTCGCCAAACACGTCGTCGGTAACCTCATGGCCGTAAACCGAAGTGGTGGTAAAGCTGCCAAAAGGTGTGCCATCCTGTGCAACGCCAAGATCAACGGTGTTGCCCGAATCCTCTTCTTCTGCTTCTTCCTGCTCCATTTCACCATCGTCATCGTCCTGGTCATCGCCAAAAACGTCCATCTGCTCCATATCATCATCCTGGCCACCGTCCTGGGTCTGCTCATCGCTATCGTAACCCTCATCAGAGTCATCCAAAAGCATTAGTCCCAAACAGCCTGTAAGCATTGTTGCCGAGATAATAAGCGTAATCATAAGTAAAAACAGTTTTTTCATTATATGTACCTTCCTTTTCGTCAAATCAAGTATGGTTGGTTGCTAACAATCTTCATTTTACCTAATTTACCCTTTATAGTCAAGTAAACCCACCTATTTCATGGCAACTTAGGTGGATAACACCATGGGTTAGGTATAATATTTTCGGTTTATTTTGCAAGTCCTTTATTTTCAAGCAGACGCTTTATTTCGGCTGTAATTTTCCAGCTCATCTCATTTTGCTCAAGATTTTCGCCATTTACCGAAGAAAACCACCCATCGGTAACTACATCCAAGGCTGCTTCTTTTGCAAATCCTGCCGCACCATTAGGAATTTTTGCAACCGTTATGGTAGTGCCACTTATGGCCACTTGAAGCTTGTAAAGATCTCCCGGGGGGAACTGAATGCAACGCATAAATCCGCTCCCTGTAATAAAGGGCTCGCCGGCCTCGTAGGTACCGTCTTTCATTATTTCAAGCAGTTCATCATAGGTTAATTTTTTGTTGCTTTTAACCTTATCATAACCTTTTACCATTTTCTTACCAAAATCGAATAATCCCATAGGTGCTATCCTCCATTCACATAGTTACTTGCATTGCACCTTGGGATTATATCAAATTTTATGTTCCATCTACAACTATGCAAACGGATAGTTGTAGATATTTATTTGTGGTAAGTGGTGCTAAAAAAACAAAAAACAGTTAAATTTCGCCCTCTTCTTTTGCAACCTTCACAATCATAGTTCTGTTATTTACACCGAATTTTTTCATAATATTTGAAATATGAAATTTTACCGTACCAATATTTATATCAAGCTCGGTAGCAATTTGCGCATTTCTGTACCCTTGTGAAATTAGGTGCAGTACCTCTACCTCTTTTTTGGTAAGCCTTGATTCGGTCTGGTTTTGCCGCAGATAGCTTGGATAATAGACCGCTATTTTTTCCATCTCTTTTTTTATTAGCCTAATATATCCACTGTTAAAATCCAGCTCATCCCACTCCATCTCTTTCCAAAGCGGGATTAGTGCGGCACCCTCATCGGCAAAAACACGCACAATTCCATATTCGTTGGCCATATTTATGGCCGTAATTAAATGTTCTTTCCACGGCTCATTTTGACGAAACGCAATAATGGCTCGCAGTATTTTCAGCTCAATACACAAATATTTTCTGTGGTATGTGTCGGCATATCGTTCCAACATTCCCAGTATATTTAGCGCCTCCATATCCCTGCTCAAAGCGATGTAAACCCTTGCCTTGGTCAAAAACCTGTGACGCGATGTTATATAGAATGTATCAAACTCATCGGGCGAGGACTGCTCAAGCCAGCGCATGCAGTAGGAGATATCATTTTGGCGAAGCGCACACAGCACCTCACTTGCATATATGTTTGGAATTAGCTCCTTGCGATTTTGTTCACTCGCCCTTTTGTGCAGTCTGCCGAGTATTTCTCGGGATTTATCCAAATTGTTCTCGGACATAAGTAGCTTGGCTATAACCGCCGTTGCAGCATATTCAACCCTTACACTGCCCTTGAGTTTGGCCTGATCAAGCCCCTCAGACAAGCTGTCCATGGCCTTCGATTTTTTGTTTCTTTCATAATAAAGCTCACCGTATACAGTGTCATAAATACCTACGGCCTCAAACCCGCAGATGGTTTCACTGGCCTTTTTAATCATAGATATTAAAAGCTTGTTGGCATTTGACCATCCATATAAATCCAGGCCCCCGTTAATAACACTTGGCATATTGCCTGTGGGCATTATAAAATCAATCTTTAACCCATTTTTGACAACATACTTTGAAAAAACCAGCAGATTATCCTTAAGCTTGTCTGCTGTGGCTATGGGGCAGGCTATTACGGTGCGCACATATGCCCTCAGAGCCTCGGTGTCATTTTTACCATTTGTGGGGTTGTCGACCATTTCCTTTAGCTCTTTTATATATTTTTCACACTTTGCACCCTGCATTCGGTAGGCCTCAATCATGGCCTTTGCCCCCAGTAGTCTTGGGGTGTTTTTCTCAACGTCGGGTGGAATTTTTTCAATATACTCACTGCTTATCCTTGCAAAATCACAGCCGTCGGCATTTTCGCTTAAATACATTACAATTTCGGTTATTTTGCCGTAGTTCTTGGCCCTGTCATAACACCTAAGCGCAGGCTCCATCTCTGCGCTTTCTTGGTATATCTCCCCCGCAATTTCAAAATCAGCTTTGGCCATTTCGGCATGTTTTTCTGTGAATTTTTTGCATATGTATGCATTGAAATTTTGCTCAAACACATAAAACCCCGGCAGGCTTTCCTCAATAAATCCACAGCCTGCTATAAGTTTATGTATATCGTCAAGTTTTATATTACCTATTAGCTTTTGGGCCATTGGAAGTGTAAAGCTTTCAAATACACCCAGGCGCATTAGGCTTTTTTGCATTTCATCTGCCATGCCGGCCAACTTAAGCTCAAAGTACCCCTCCAAATCCCTTTGGGCAAATTGGAGCTGGGCAGAATATGCACCAACATTATCGGATAATCTTTGTAGGTAAATAACAACTGCCACCGCACAGCCGTGGCTAAAGTTCATACAATCGGCCGCCCTTGCGCTAAACTCAGACTTTGAGAGCCTTTGCATCGACGGATAAGTATCCATTATTGCTGTAATTTGGGCTATATCAAGGGTTAGACTGCGCTTATCTTCCACAGCAAGTTGCTGTTCAAGCTTTAGGGAGAAGAGATATTCCGGTAAAACATCCCGCCCCAGTAGCATAACTTTTATATTGCATTTTTGATGGGGTATCTTCACAAGCAGTCCAAAAAGCTCCCCTTGCTTTTCCTTTGAAGACATTCTGCACAGGTCGTCGATAATCAGCAGTGTTGCCTGAGTTGTATCGCGGTTTGCATCCAAATATGCCCTAACATCCTCTAAAAAGTGATCTTGTACGGCACTAAAAACCTTCCACTGATCAAATGTGTTTTTTGCAAACTCCTGCGCCTGAGCACTCTTGCCGTATCCCGCCATTGCGTGTAGGTAAATCATGTTACATTTCTGCAGTAGGCCTCTCCATTTTTCGCAGGTGCTCTGTGAAACATAAATTTCTTTTGCCAAAATATTCACCCCATAATCACACAGTGCATTAAACAATATTCTAAATACTGCATAACTAAAAGAATATCACACATTGCATCAAATTTCCATATGTAATCATGGCAATTTTGTTATAAAATTTGTTTAGGAATAAAAAAATCCCCCACAGATGTGGGGGATTAAATCAAATCTCGGGTTAACCGAGCTTATTACATAGCTGCAACACCCGCTCATGAATTTCCTTTATGATTACCTTAAACTCATCATCGCTCTTGCCACTGGGGTCATCAAGCCCCCAGTTTTCGGCATACTGCGAGGGCACATTGGGACAGCTTACATTGCATCCCATGAATATAACCACATCGGGGTCGGGAATGTCGTTAACCGTCTTATTAAACTGAGTTTTTTCCATGTCAACATCATATATTTCCTTTATAAGCCTCACAGCATCCTGATTGATTTGGCTCTTTATGGTAGTGCCGGCCGAGTAGCTGTCAAACACATGGCTACCAAACATTTTGCCAAGGGCCTCGGCCATCTGGCTGCGGCAGGAGTTGTGATTGCAAACAAAGGCCACCTTTGGCTTGCCCTCACATTTTAGCTCTGGCTTATAGCTTTCAAAGTTATAGTTTATGTCCTGGGTGCCATCATCGCCAAAATAGTGTATGGCCTGTGTGGGACATTTGCGCTCGCAGCCGTGGCAACCCTGCACACAGCCGTTTGCGTAAACCACCTTGGGTTTTTCCCCCTCATCATCGGGCTTATACACCCCATGCTTACACATGTCGTTACACACCATGCATCCTATGCACTTATCATAATCAATTACAGGATACCAAGCTTTACTCATGATTTTAATTCTCCTTTGTTCTTAAACCAGTGGGATGTTCCGTTTGCAATTTTTACAAGTATCAACATAACCGGCACCTCTACCAGCACACCTACTATGGTGGCCAGTGCTACGGGGCTATCGGTTCCAAATAGGGCAATGGCCACTGCAACGGCAAGTTCAAAAAAATTCGAGGCGCCTATCATGCCTGCGGGAGCGGCCACATTATGTGGGAGTTTTAGCGCCCGTGAGGCAATGTATGCTATGAAGAAGATAAGGAAGGTTTGAATGATTAGCGGAACCGAGATGAGCACAATGTGCACCGGATTTTCCAAAATAACGCTTCCTTGGAAGGAAAAGATAAGGGTCAGGGTAAGAAGAAGCCCTATCACCGTTACATTGCTAAATTTGGGAATAAACTTCTGTTCAAAGTACTCCACGCCCTTGCTTTTGGTGATTACATTTCGGGTTATAACGCCCCCTGCAAGGGGTATTACCACAAACAGCACCACCGATAAAATCAGGGTGTCCCAAGGAACTGTAACGCCACCCACTCCAAGCAAAAAGGCCACTATTGGGGTAAAGGCAATAAGTATGATAAGGTCGTTGGTGGCCACCTGCACCACTGTGTATGCGGGGTTTCCCTTTGTAAGATGACTCCAGACAAACACCATAGCTGTGCAGGGTGCAGCGCCAAGTAGCACAGCGCCTGCAAGATAATCTGTGGCAAGGTCAGGGGTTATAAATCCCTTAAAAATCACGAAGAAAAACAACCAGGCAATGCCAAACATGGTAAAGGGCTTTATCAGCCAGTTTGTAACCCAGGTTACAAACAACCCCTTGGGGTTTTTGCCCACATTTTTTATGCTCTGAAAATCCACCTTCATCATCATTGGGTATATCATAAGCCAAATTAGAACCGCTATTGGTATTGAAACATTGGCATACTCAAAATTACCCAAAAACTCGGGTATGGCCGGCAAAAAATTGCCTATAAGCACACCCACTACCATACATATAATGACCCAAACCGTCAAGTACTTCTCAAAAAAACCAATTCCACCGGTTTTTTGCTTTGCCATGATAATTCTCCTTTATGCGCGCGCTTTCTTCAGCAGTCCTTCTACCTCTGACACCTTGAGCACCTTTCCGTAGGACACCACCTTGCCGTCCACCACAAGCGCCGGGGTGGTCATAACACCGTAGGCCGCAATGGCTGCAAAGTCGGTAACATGATCAATGCTTGTGTCCATAGAAAGATTTTCAAGGGCCTGTTTTGTGGCAGTTTCAAGTTCACTGCACTTCTTACAACCGGAGCCAAGCACCTTAACCGAGGCTCCGCCGGCCTGCTCGGCCTGCGCCTTTTCAATGCTATCTGCATCTATATTACCGCAACAACCGCCTGCCTTTTTCTCGGCGGCCTTCTTGGCCTCTATGTCCGACACCCTGCACATGTTGCCACAATCGCACTGTGCCATTTCCTCACCCTGCTCATTTACAACTACCTCGGCTGCAGGTTTTGCCTCCTCTTTCTTCTTGCCAAATCCAAACAATCCCATGATTATTTCCTCCTAATAATATTAGTTTTGATGCCGCCCTACGGGCATGGCGAATTTACTTAAACAAGATAGGGCTGAAGTGCGTTAAATAGATACCCCACCGCGATGATGCCACCTGCACATATTGCAATAAATGCACCGAGCAGTCTTGGCTTTACTGCCTTTTTGAGCATTATCATGGAGGGCAGGCTCAGGGCGGTTACAGCCATCATAAAGGATAGTATTGTGCCAAGCTGTGCCCCCTTGCCAAGCAGGGCCTCGGCTACGGGAATGGTGCCGAAGATATCGGCATACATCGGTATACCCACAAGGGTTGCCAGTACAACGCCAAAGGGATTATCACTGCCCAGCACGCCCTCTATGATATCCTGCGGAATCCAGTTGTGTATAGCAGCGCCAATACCTACACCCACCAAAATATATGGAAAAACCTTCTTAAATGTAGCCACAACCTGCTCTTTTGCAAAGATCACACGGTCTTTTTTTGTAAGGTCGGGAGATTCTATATCCACACTATTAGCGTTTAGGATGAAGTCCTCAACATATTTATCCATCCCAAGTTTTTGTAGTACTGTACCGCCAATCACGGCAATTATCAGCCCCACCACCACATAGGCCACGGCCACCTTTACGCCAAAAATACTCATTAGTAGTACAAGGCTACCAAGATCGACCATTGGCGAGGAGATGAGAAAACTAAATGTAACACCTACGGGCAGTCCTGCGCTGGTAAAGCCCATAAAAAGCGGAATGGAGGAGCAGGAGCAAAAAGGAGTCACGGTGCCCAGCAGTGCCGACACAATATTTGCCCAAATACCCTTAAATCTGCTTAGGATTTTTTTGCTTCTCTCGGGTGGAAAAAAACTTTGGATGTAAGAGATTAGAAAAATAAGCGAGCACAGCAACACCGTTATTTTTATTACATCGTATATAAAAAACTGTACGCTACCACCAATGGCTGTTGTTATATCCAGCCCCAAACTCTGCAGAATATTGCCCACAAGCTCATTTAGCCAGCTCATGCCAAGTATCTGATTTTGAAAAAAGTCCCAACCTGTTTTTAATGCCTGCATCTGCCGTCCCTGCCTTCTTGATAAATTTTTTGCCTGTACAATACCACGGGTAGCCCTGTGGTCAAATCAATATTTTTTGATGTTTTATCCTTATTTTATGCCATCTTCTCAGATGGCGCTAACATTGTATCGTCTTGGGTTGTAATAAGCTCATTTAGTAGGTGTATTGCGCCCAAACTACCCTGTGTGTCTATTTTATAGTGTATCCATTTTCCACTGTTCCAACACTTCACAATTTCACTCTCGCAAAGTATTTTCATGTGGTAGGATAACCTTGACTTTGAAAGCCCCAGCTCCTGGCCTATGTGACACGCACACTTTGAGCCATCTCCAAGAAGTTTAATTATTGCTATGCGGTTTTCATCACAAAGCGCCCTAAAAATCTCGGCCGTTCTTTTATTATCGTAAAACATTTTATAAGTCCCTCTATATATTATTCATATGATTTGATATTGACAATCAAATTTCAGTTCAACTTTTTTTGAACTGTTATCATCTTACACCCACATAAAGGAAATGTCAATACCCAAATTAAAAAAATTTGATTTGTTTTTAGATCCTACTTTTTAAGACCTCGTGCACACCACATAAAATAATATTTTTTGCATTTCACAGCAAAAAATTCTAAGCGCACCACCACTGAATACCTATACTACAACCAAGTTATTCCCAAGCTTCAACATTCGCCAACTCTAACTCACTAAAAACTTATAAAAACAAGTAATAATGAGCTAAAAAACTATTAATTATTATTTACAAATTGTTAATACAATGATAAAATAACCATACTATGCAAAATATGTAAAATTTTGTGATTTTTATTAGCAACCACCAATATGTGGTATCCCATAGATACTATAACTATTAAAATAGAGGTGCTAAATGAAAAACAACCTGAAAATCATTCTTTCTATTATCATTGTGTTCAGCCTGTTTGTGGGATGTGGTTCTTCGGCTACACCCACCGTTATGTCGGAAGAATCGGCACCGCCACCCAATGCCACATCAAGTGTGCCGCTGGACACCCTGATGGTAGGTGTGCAGGAGATGAGCGGCGATTTTATCAGCGGCTTTGGCAACAATGCATATGATCTTTCGGTCAAGGTGCTGGTGGGTGGCTATATGTCCACCCATGAAATTGATGCGGCCGGCGAAATAATTCTTAATACCACCGTGGTGGAAAATCTTGACACCGCCACCGATGATTTGGGCAACAAAACCTTTACCTTTACCCTGCACGACGACATTTATTGGAACAATGGCGATCCTATAACCGCCCGTGATTATGTGGCGTCGCTCATGTGGTTTTCCTCGCCACAATGGACCGAGGCCGGTGCCTCGACAAGCGGCTACGATGCCGTTATAGGCTATACCGAATATTTTGAGGGCACTACCGACGTTTTTTCTGGTGTGCAGCTTATATCCGATTCACAGTTTTCTCTCACAGTATCGGCCGAAAACTTTCCCTACTACTGGGAAGCCCTACATGCTACCGTGGGACCTATTCACTTTGACACCTACCTGCCACACTGCGAGATTATAAGCGACCAAAGCGGCACAAAGCTTTCATTTTCCCAAGATGACCTCATTACAAACTGCCTGCGCATATCAGAAACCGAGCGCTATGCCCCCACCGTCACCTGTGGTCCCTACAGTTTTGTTTCCTTTGAAAACCAAACCGTAACCTTGGAGCTTAACGAGCACTTCAAGGGCGATATGTATGGCAACAAACCCACGCTACAATACATTGTGCAAAAGGCCATACCGCTTGAAACCGATGTGGAATGGGTAATTAGTGGCGAGATTGACATTGTTGAGGGTGTGGTGGAGAAGGAAAAAATTGAGGCCGCAAAGGCCTCGGATGCCACCTATGCCCAAAGCTACGCCCGCTCAGGTTTTGGCTACCTTGCCATGCTGTGTGACACCGGCGTTACAGCCGATGTTAATGTGCGCTGGGCCATGGCCTCCCTTGTGGACCGCGCCGCAGTGGTGGACTATGTATTGGGTGGCTACGGTAGCACTGTAGACGCCGAGTACGGCATTGGCCAGTGGATGTATCACGAGCGTGGTGCCGACCTTTCGTCCGAACTTATGCCCATCTCCTTTAGCATTGCGGCCGCAAACGGGCATCTTGATAAAACCCAGTGGGTATACGAGGCCGACGGCACCACCCCATTTGACCCTGCCAAGGCCGATGCCGATGGCAGTTATATGCGACACAATGCACAGGGCGAAATGCTTAGCATAAATCATCTCGGTCAGTCCGACAATGTGCTTACCGACATCATTGAAATTCAGTATGCCGCAAATGCCCCACTGGCCGGAATAAAGTTTAACCTTGACAAGAGCGATTGGAACGCTGTTTTGGATAACTACTATAATGCATACAAGCTTCCCACTGATGATAGGGTTTATGATACCTTTAACCTTGCCACCAACTTCACGGCGGTGTTTGACCGCTACTACACATGGCACTCGGACTTTGTTGGCACCAGCCTGAACAAGGCACAACTCTCCGACCCCGAGCTTGACGAGCTTATTGTTGCCATGCGCTCTACCGCTCCAAGTGACACCGAGGCCTTTCTTGATGCTTGGTTTGACTATCAGGTACGCTGGAACGAGCTGATGCCCCAGGTGCCGCTTTACTCCAACGAATTTTACGACATAGCCCATGTTTATGTTGACAACCTTAACACCAGCGCATATGCAGGATACGAAAACCTGATCTGCCAAATTTCAAAAAGCGAAAAGTAATAGCATAAAATAACCTGTAAGGCATGACGGTCCAAGTCCCTAAAACATTTGGATTGTCATGCTTTATTTGAGATGGGGGTGCATTTTGGGAAGATACATACTAAAACGAATACTCATCCTCATACCTGTGGCGTTTTTGGTGTCGGTGCTGATATTTGGTATTGTAAAGCTCATGCCCGGCGACCCGGTTGAGCTTATGCTTCCGCCCGATCTTCCACCCGAGCAGTATGAAGCCTCATACGATGCCATGTACAAAAAACTGGGACTTGACCAAAGCATTCTCACTCAGTATGTTTCCTGGATAAATGGCATATTTAGCGGCGATTTTGGCTATTCCAACACCTACAATCGCCCGGTGTCAATGGTAATAGGTCAACCGCTGAAAAACACCCTTATATTAAACCTTGGTGTAAATTTTTTGTACCTTGCCATAGCCATACCCGTGGGGATAAAATGGGGCACAAAGGGGATGTCGGTTTTTTACAACGCATGGCAGGTTTTCTCACTTGTGGCCTACTCAACACCTTCATTTTTTTTGGCAATACTGCTTATTTACATCTTCTCGGTAAATTTGGGCTGGCTACCAATGGGCGGTATGCCCAATACGGCACTGCTAAGCGGCACCGAGCTTATAACCGAGTGGCTACGCACCCTTGCGCTCCCCACAATAACCCTCACCATAATAAGCCTTGCAGGGGCAATACGCTATGTGCGAAACGCCATGATCGACGCACTATCACAGGATTATATCCGCACCGCCCGCTCCAAGGGGCTGGCCGAAAAGGTGGTAATATATTCACACGCCTTCAAAAATGCGCTAATACCTATTTCCTACATAGTAGTGGGCACCATGTTTTCGCTGTTTGCAGGCTCGGCCATTATCGAAAGTGTGTTTGAGTACAGTGGCATTGGCACCCTCATTATAACAGCTGTTTACAATCGTGATAATCAGCTAATAATCACCCTCAACCTATTTTATGCCCTAATCAGCCTTGTATCGGTACTGGTGGCCGACATCATTTACGCCCTTGTTGACCCCCGAATTAAACTTAACTGATTGGATATGAAAACATGAAGCATGGCAAAACAAATAAGCTGACAGCCTCACTTATTAATATGTTTCGAAGATTTTTCAGCGGCAATTGGTGGGATGTTTCTCACAATGAGGAACCTGCCCTAAAAACGCCACTGCAACTACTGCTGACACGACTGCTACACAACAAATTTGCAGTGGTGGGCATGGTGGGTTTTGTGGCCGTATTTTTGCTGTGCTTTGTGGGCTCGCTTGTCTTCCCTCTCGATGAAAATTACACCGAACTTACCCACGCAAACCTTCCCCCTGCACGCTCATACCTCGATTTTCCCGCAGAACTTGAGGGAAAAGAGATAAAAAGCATCTCCTCCGGCATTTCATTCAGCGCCGCCATAACCAACGATGGAGAGTTTTTTATCTGGGGGGCCGAGCCCAACAAGCAACAGGAAAATGTATCCACCAAAATATTCGGTATTCCGGCAGGGGTGGCAAATGGCAACATCACCCACATTGCCTGTGGGGGCACCCACATAGTGGCCGCCGATAGCCAAAACAACCTCTACGCCTGGGGCTACAACGGCAATGGGCAGACCGATATACCCAAAAACATCGCCGACGCACTAAAACAAGGTGGGGTAAATATAGTCGACATGCAGGCCATGAGCGGTTGGAGTGCCATACTGGGTAGCGACGGTAATCTGTACATATGGGGTAGCACCGCTGCCGAAACCACCCTACAAATTCCATCGGATCTGCGGGGGCACATTGTGGGCTTTTCGGGTGGAGATAACAACATGGCCCTCCTGCTTGATGATGGCAGTGTGGCGGTAATTGGCGAGCGTGGCACCGAGTTTGCTACCATGCTCCCCCCACAGCTTGCACGGGGTGATGTGAAAATTGTGGATATAGCCGCCACAAACCGCAATGTGCTGGCACTGTCCCGGGAGGGCGAGCTGTACAGCTGGGGAGGTCCACAAGATAAACTCTCGAGTATACCCAATATTACCGGCGACATTGCCGACATTGCGGCAGGACATAAAAATTTCTTGGTTACCACCACCGAGGGTGGGCTGTACATATGGGGCTCGGACAGCTTGTCGCAGCTAAAGGTTTCGGATACACTTGGCAAGATTGATCAAATATTTGCCGACTACTATCAGTTTTACGCCACCCACAGCGACAACCACCTGTATGCCTTTGGCAATGAGGGCTATTTGTTTGGCACCGACCAGTTTGGCCGTGATATATTCACAAGGGTAATTCACGGTGGCAGGGTGTCGCTCACGGTTGGGGCAATCGCCGTGGTAATATCCACCTCCATTGCCCTGTGTGTGGGGCTGTGCGCAGGCTATTTTGGCGGTGTGGTGGATCATCTACTGATGCGCATGACCGATGTTTTCTCGGCCATACCCTTCCTGCCCATTGCCATAACACTGTCCTATGTCATTGGTTTTTCGCTACCACAGGAGCAAAAAATCTACATCATCATGATAATTTTAGGCCTGCTGGGCTGGATGTCCTTGGCACGGCTTATCAGGGCACAACTTCTGCTGGAGCGTGAAAAGGATTTTGTCACGGCGGCCAAGGCCTTGGGGCTTAAAAACCGCACCATTATGTGGCGTCATATTCTGCCCAATATATTTAATCTTGTAATTGTAAATCTTACACTGGGCTATGCCTCCTCCCTGCTTTCCGAAGCGGCCTTGTCCTTCATAGGCTTTGGTGTAGCCGAGCCCACCCCCTCCTGGGGTAATATGCTCACGGCGGCGCAGGACATGGCGGTTATTCGCTTTTATTGGTGGCGCTGGATAATCCCCGCTTTGTTTGTGCTTATAGCGGCCCTTAGTGTCAACCTGCTGGGCGATGCTCTGCGCGAGGCCATGGACCCAAGGTCAAAGGATTGAGGTGGTAAGGTGAATATTCTCGAAATTAAAGATCTTCACACATATTTTCACACAAAACAGGGCTATATAAAAGCGGTGGACGGGGTGTCGCTCTCGGTCGGTCAGGGCAAGACCTTGGGTGTAATCGGCGAATCGGGCTCGGGCAAGAGCCAAACCGCCATGAGCATAATGGGGCTTCTGGAAAAAAACCAAAAAATTCATGGTGGGGAGATAATATTTGAGGGGAAAAACCTTGCCACCCTCCCCCCCGAGGAACTGCGCAGGATACGCGGCAATGACATCTCTATGATATTTCAGGAGCCCATGACCAGCCTAAACCCCGTATTCACGATAGAGCACCAAATATCCGAGGTGATAATGCTACACAGAGGGCTTAGCCGTGCCATGGCAAGACAAAAAGCCCTATCGATGCTAAGCGCTGTAAAAATCCCCGACCCTTCGGTTATGGCCAAGCGTTACCCCCACGAGCTGTCGGGTGGTATGCGCCAGCGTGTGATGATAGCCATAGCACTGTCCTGTCGCCCCAAACTGCTTATAGCCGACGAACCCACCACCGCACTTGATGGCACCATACAGGCGCAAATTTTACACCTGATGCGGGAGCTTGGGGAACGGCACGGCACCTCTATAATGTTTATCACCCACGACCTTGCCCTTTTAAGCGAGGTTGCCGACGACATTGCCGTTATGTACTGCGGCCAGGTGGTGGAGATTGCCACACGGGAACAGATTTTTGCAGGTGAGGGTGGTTTTTCCCATCCATACACACAGGCGCTTTTGGGAAGCATCCCATCATTTGCCCCATCGGGGGTAGGGCGGCTTGAAACCATAGATGGCAGTGTGCCGCATCCCCTAAGGCTACCGCAGGGATGTCGCTTTGCACCACGCTGTAAATATGCCAACCAACGCTGTATGTCCCATATGCCCACCCTTGGCGGTGTAGCGCCCGGACATTTTATACGATGCTTTAATCCTCCAAAGAAGGTGTAATAGTGAGCGAGAAAAATGTGCTTATATCTCTTGATGATGTAAAAATGCATTTCCCCATTAAAAAAAGCCTTACCCTGCCGGGCAGGGGGGATTTTGTGCGGGCTGTGGACGGGGTAACGCTGAATATTTATCGTGGTGAAACCCTGGGACTGGTGGGAGAATCGGGCCGTGGTAAATCCACACTTGGCAAGGTGATTTTGCAGCTGATAAGACCTACCTCGGGCAGGGTTTTGTATAACGGTATAGATTTAGGCGGCGTAAAAAAAGAGGAAATGCGCAGGCTTCGCCGTGAGCTGCAAATTGTATTTCAAGACCCCTACTCCTCGTTAAACCCAAGGCTTACGGTGGGGCGGCTGATATCCGAGGCGCTAATAGCCCATGGTATGTACAAAAAATGGGACAAATCACTTGAAGCCCACACCATTTCTGTCATGGAAAAATGCGGACTGCAAAGCCATATGCTCCACCGCTATCCGCACGAATTTTCAGGCGGACAACGTCAGCGCATAGGCATCGCCCGTGCGCTGGCACTGGACCCTCGGTTTGTTATTTGTGATGAGTCGGTATCCACCCTCGATGTGTCCATACAGTCACAAATACTAAACCTCCTGCTGGACCTCAAGGATAACAACCACCTTACATATCTATTTATCTCGCACGATCTTGGGGTGGTCAGGTTTATATCCGATCGCATAGGGGTGATGTATCTTGGCGAGATTGTGGAGCTTTGCAGATCACAGGAGCTTTTTGAGAATTTCCTGCACCCATATACCATGGCACTGCTAAGCTCCATGCCCACAATAAAAGGCCGTAACAAGGGCCATGCCCCACCACTACTGGAGGGGGAGGTACCAAGCCCAATATCCCCACCTGCGGGTTGTAAATTCCACCCAAGGTGCAGTCGAGCCGACCAAAGATGCAGTAGTGTGCGGCCATCTCTGTTGGAGCACAGCCCGGGGCACCTTGTGGCCTGTCATAACCCAATAAAACCGAGGTGAGTTATGTTTAATAAATTTTCATCACGACTACCCAGGGAAAAAAGCAAAAAAGAGCTGGAGCAGCACTATAAAGATTTAGAGCTTGAGCGCGGAGATCTTGCAGCCATGCTGATTGCCGCCTTTATAACCTTTGCCCCGATAGTTGTAATTATAAGCCTTGTTTATATTGGGGTGGCCTATATTTTTGGACTATAAAAATTTGGAGGATCTTGCAAAAATGATTTTTGCTGATATGCCCTACAAGCGGCCTGATTTTGACACTTTTTTTGCAGAGCTTAGGCAGGAGGTTTTAAGGTTCAAGGCCGCCAAAACCGCCACCGAGCAGTTTGATATATACAAAAAAGCATACGACATGACCGTGGAATATGAATCTCAATATTCGCTTGCAAGAATTAGACTTAATCTAAACGGTTCCGATGAGTTTTATAAGGAGGAGGTAAACAGGTTTATACTCGCCTCTCAAACTTATCGTTCTATATTCAGCGAGCTTGACAGCGCAGTTTTTGACAGCCCCAATTTCTTGGAACTAAGAGAACTAATTGGCGAGGTTGCCATCTCACACTTCGAGCTTACAAGCAAATCCTTCAGCCCAAAGATAGCCACCTACCTCCAAGAGGAAGCGGCTCTGGTGCTTGAGTACACACGGCTAATTGCAGGCCTGAGCGTGGAGTTTGACGGCAAAACAATGCCGCTATCCGGCCTTGCCCCCTACAAAGATCACCTTGACCGCTCGGTGCGAATTAAGGCCTACACCACCGAGGGCGAGTGCTATGCCACCCAAAAACCACGTTTTGATGAGATATTTCACAATCTGGTACAACTGCGCACAAAGCAGGCACAAATACTTGGGTTTAATAACTATATAGAGTTAAGTTATACCAAGAATGGACGCAGTAGCTCAGATATGGAGTCTGTTAAAACCTTCAGGCATGAGGTTCTTCGCCATGTAGTGCCCCATGTCAAAACCATAAAGCAGTGGCGTAGCCGCCGCCTGGGCCTGCCCAAGCTGCGGTATTATGATTCACAAGTAGCCTTTGGTGACGGCCCTGTAAGGCCCATTGTTTCGGGGGATGACATAATGCTTGCCGCAGAAAAGATGTACACCGAAATGTCACCCCAAACGGCCGAGTTTATAAACAGTCTTATTCAAAACAAGCTGTACGACATACAGCCCCGAGTGGGCAAAAACCCCGGGGGATTTTGCTCATTCATACACAAATACAGTGCGCCGTTTATTTTGGCCAATTTCAGCGGCAGTGCCATAGATGTGTATGTGCTCACCCACGAGATGGGCCACGCCTTTGCCCGCTACATGAGGGCAAAAAACAACAAAAACCCCTTCTCACCATTGCCAATGGAGGTATCCGAAATCCACTCCATGAGCATGGAGTTTTTAACCGACCCCTGGTACGAGCTTTTCTTTGGGGAGCAGGCGGCAAAGTATCGCATTTCTCATGCCGAAAACGCCCTAATGCTGCTCCCATACGCCTGCCTAGTGGATGAATTTCAGGAGCAGGTATACCTAAACCCGGACATGACCCCAAATCAGCGCGACCGCCTTTGGACAAGGCTTGAGGAGAGGTTTTGCCCCGACAGTGACTACGAGGACCTGCCGTTTTTCTCCCAAGGTGCGGTGTGGCAACGCCAGACACACATATACAAATCGCCATTTTACTACATAGAATATGCCCTTGCACAAACCGTGGCTTTGCAGTTTTGGGAGATACACAATAGCGACCCCCAAAGGGCGCTACAGCTCTACATGGATTTAATTGCTCATGGCAACACAAAAAAGTTTGGTCAACTCATAGACTCTGTAGGGCTAAAATCCCCGCTTACTATTGGCAATATTGGCCCTATAATAGACAAAATTATGTCATATCTTAGTAGTTCCCAAATATAATTGCTCAAATGCTCCACCGCTTTGAATATATTTATTGATAACCGTGTTTTCCTATGATAAAATTAAACTGTATAGGTAGCTTTTTTTACAGTAAATTAATTGTAATGAGTGATGTTGAGTGAACAAGATTTATGATCAAATAATTGAATATGAAAAATTATTTGCCCAGCTTGCCGCCGACCAATTTGCGGCAACTGATGATGTTGTGCGCTCAAACGTAAAAACCTACCTTTCAAATTGCGGTGCCGAAATTCGCCGCATTATTTCCACCACTAACCAGCTAATTGACCAACATATAACCCCATTCCTAAAGGACCCCACCAGCATTGACCCACAACGTGCTTTGGATCTTGAGGAATTTGCCGAGAAATTATCCGGGTATAAAGAGAGCGTTGACTCGGGCCTGTCCTATGATATTAGGCATGCCCTTACCGAGTATGCAAAATTAATTGGCGACGATGCTATGTTTATTCGCAATATGTTTTTTAAGGGGCTTGCACTATTTTATCTTGAAACCAGGCTGTTTAAGGAAGAAATGTCGGCCTGCTACGAGGCTGTAACAGCCTACTCCGACCGCTACACCGAGTTTGACCGTGACACCCGAAACCTAATAGCCCGTGCCTACGGAAATTTATATATAAGCGTTCCAAACTACGACCTTGATGAGATGTACAAACGCTATGACAATGCCTATAATTTTTGGACTAACATAGCCCAAAAGCATGACCCTGATTTTGCATGGTCATCTTTTTTCTACAATCTAAATGAAAACATGTGTTCCTCCACCGTCTCTGTTTTGCGCTCGTCAAAAGATATTGTCGTAAGGGAAGAGTATAAGAAACGATTTTTGCAGGCCGCCCGCGAGATTAACGACTCCAGCAGTAAGGTTTATTCCAATGATTACACCAGCTTAGAGATAAAAAAACTGTATTTTCTGAATTCAGCCGAATACTACAACAATATTATAACTGCTAAAGAACTACTGGATTTTTTATTCGACGTTTACTCACAGGCCGACAACGAGCACAACTACGACAACCTATACAAAAAGCTACATGTTTCGGCTCTTTACATACATTATCTGCAATTTGTGTCGGATGATGAAATGTCGCCGCAACTAAAAGCTGAAATTTCCAAGGTAATAGAGCAGGATGTATTTGCCTTTGCAACCAGCATCCCCGACAATTTTGCACGAGCCCATGTAACCACTCTGCTTACAAATTTTGCCGTTAGTTCAAAGGATATACACGACGACTTTGCCTACATAAAACTGCTTTTATCCCTTACGGTGTTCAGGCATCCCCCCACCTATGCCCACTCGGTCATGGTGGCCAAAATCTCCTACACAATAGTGGAGCATTTGGCCCAGCACCACCCCGAGTTTTTTGTGGGACTACCCTGCATAGAAAAAGTGGAGGATGTGACCACAAAGCTTCGTGATTTGCTGGTGTATGTTTGGTTTTCCAGCCTACTTCATGATATCGGTAAAATTGTATACTCACACCTTGTGTCGTTTTATGTGCGGCGGCTAAACGATAAGGAATTTGAGATGATAAAACAGCACTCGACCCGTGCAAGTAGCTTTATACGCACAACAAATGATGTTGAAATCGACCGCATTTTGTTTGAAACCTTGCAGGGCGCTGTGCACACCGAGGCACTGGGATCGCCCGAGTTGTTCACCCATTTTCACGATGTGGCACTGGGGCATCACAAAAGTTATGACGGCAAGTTTGGTTATCCCTCTGATTTTGACAACCTTGCCTCCCCCGTTAAGCCGCTCATCGACATTGTCACAATAGCCGATACCATTGACGCCGCCACCGATAGCGTGGGGCGTAGCTATGCCAAGGAAAAAAGCCTGGAAGAACTGCGAGATGATATGCTTTCCCAAATACACACCCGCTATTGTCCTTTTGTAACAAATCTTGTTTTTGAGGACAGTGTGCTGTTTGATAAAATTCAAGACATACTGCAAAATTATAGGTTTGATGTCTACTACGCATGCCTTTCCAAAACCGATTTAGGGGTCACCATGATGCCTCCAACAGACCCCCAAAAGGCATAGAATGGACAAATGCGCGATATAGTCAATACATTTTTAAGCTTAATTTATAACAGAAACGGGAGTGTTATCCATGTTGAAAAAGCTAAAAAAAGAGGTGTACGAGGCCAATATGCTTTTGCCAAAATACAATCTCATAACCTTTACATGGGGAAATGTAAGC
This sequence comes from uncultured Oscillospiraceae bacterium, assembly GCA_964369885.1. Taxonomy (GTDB): domain Bacteria; phylum Bacillota; class Clostridia; order Oscillospirales; family Ruminococcaceae; genus Heteroruminococcus. The sequence goes on along the minus strand of CAYJGQ010000021.1, from coordinate 4,619 downwards.
GGAATTGACCGTGAAAAGGGTTTAATGGTCATAAAGCCAAGCGGAGTGGAGTACGACAGCTTGTGCCCCGAGGATATGGTGGTGGTAGATTTGGGGGGTAACAAGGTAGAGGGGGCGCTTAACCCCTCCTCCGACACCCCCACCCATGTGGAGCTGTACAAGGCCTTCCCGATGATACAGGGGATTGTACACACCCATTCCCCATGGGCCACCAGCTTTGCCCAGGCAGGCCGAGCCATCCCCTGCTATGGCACCACCCATGCCGACTATATTTACGGCGAGGTACCCTGCGTTAGATGCCTTACCCCCGAGGAAATTGAAAGTGATTACGAGAAAAACACCGGCATTTTAATAGCTGAGTATTTTAAGGATAAAAATTACGAGGCCACACCTGCGGTTTTATGTAAACACCACGGCGCATTTACCTGGGGCAAAAGCCCACATGATGCCGTACACAACTCGGTGGTTTTGGAGGAGGTGGCCAAAATGGCTGCCCGAAGCGAAATCTTAAACCCCAACGCCACCCCGGCCCCACAGGCACTCATGGATAAGCACTATTTTAGAAAGCATGGTGCCAACGCCTACTATGGGCAAAAATAAGTCTACACCAAGCCTTTTATGCTGTGCGGTTATCCCGGCCTACAAAACCATAAAACCGTCCCCACAACCTGAAACTATCGGGTTGTGGGGACGGTTTGTTTTGTTGTGCGCTCTCTACCGCCGGTGGTATGTCACCAAGCGAACATCTATTGCAAGGGCACTTTAATTAGGTCAGTTTGCTAATTAGTTCCTCATATATTTTTTCTCCTGCGCTTGCATCACAGTTAATAAATCCATCAGCAAATGATTTTTGTCGGGCGGCTTTTTTGGTATCCTCAAGCTCGCCCTTGGTAACCTTAAAAAAGTCCTCCACACCTCTATTGTGCGCCTCTAATATATCCTCACCTTCCCTGTGCTGTGGGCAGTAGTTTGCGGATAGGTCTATAAATATCTGAGAGGACGCCTCTGCTTTATCAAAGTTTAACAAATCAAAGTATATTGGTTTTCCTGTTGCAAGGTATTCATTTATTATCGAGGAGGTACCGCTGAGCATTAGGGAGTCTGAGCAGCTATATGCATACGAAATATCGGAATTTGTATCCATTACTATTCGCTCTCCTGTTTTGGCAAAGCTAAAAATCTCCTCCAACAAATCCAAATTAACCCCCCTGCCCTTTGCATAGCTATACACCATGGGATGGGGTCTGAAAATAAGCGCAATGTCGCTATCATTCCAGTAGGTTTTCATACAGTTTAGTATTGCACTTAACCACTCTCTGTTGACGCAGGCCTCTAAGGGGAAGGTATATAACACAACCTTTCTACCCTCTAATTTTTCTCGCCACTCCTTTGGCATTTGGGGTGGATTTTTCATCAAATTTACAATCTTATCAATTTTGGGAGAGCCCTTGGCAATGATTTTTTTATCCGAAAACCCTCTTTTTATATACTCTTTTTTCACCTGTATGGACTGCGCGATAATATAATCAGCGTTTATAATACCCTGCTGGAGTATTAACCTGTCACATGCAGTTTTGGAGCTGTCAAAATAGGTATAGTATGGGGTGTAGACCAGGTTTTCGGTGCATTTATTTAGATTTGACGAATAAAAGCGCTCCTCCACCCTTGTTAGATTATTGTAGTTATCATAGGCATTATGTATGAATATAAATTCCGGATGGATGCCCTCAATATCTGTTTCTTTGTAGGATACTGTTTCTATGTTGGTAAACTTATCAATCTCACAGTGCTGCTGCATCACTGTTCCATCAATGTTTAAGGTTTTGTAGGGTATTGGCATTACAAATACATCGCACCTTGGGTCTTTTACGGCCGTGTCATATATACTCTCCATAGAATGCCACATAGAATGTTTGTATGGCATAAAAAACATTCGCCATCTGGTTTGGATTTCATACGCCACTACCCTGCTTAAATTTATACAAATTCGCTTTACATTTTTTTGCTCCAAAGCATAATCATCAAACTGCATATTAAACAGATCCACAAGTGCGGTTATTTCAGATTTTGCGCACTCATAATCACTTAACACCACAGCAAGGTAGTCCACCACCATTTTGCAGTCGGCTGAAAAATTTTTATATTTTATCTCGTCCTTGCCAATAACATCCACCATTTCTTTTAACGATTGTAGTAGCTCAATTATTTGGCATTTCACATTATAATAAACTTACTTCACCACTATGTTACAAACTTTCAAATATTTCTTTGCACTTTACGTTGTTTTGATCATCCATTAGGTTTTTTATTTTATTGATGGTATCGGGTAGCACTCCCATTTGCGCCACATCACTGCTCATATTCATTTCTGCATAGGTCAGCGGATGAAGTTTTATAATATGGGCTGTGTGGTTCCTGCGCTCGAGTTCCAGTATTGTTTGTTCTTCAAACTCATTATTATGCTCGGTCATAAGCATACTCATGGGAGGGTACTGCTCTATGTACTCCCCAAGCGTAATGGTGGGAAGTCCCTCAAAATAGCTGCCCACTTTTTGATTATCCACAAATACTTTTGGGGATTTATCTGCTCGTGAAAGTATCATCTCAATGCTCTTGCCCCTGTACATATTGCCCAGCAGACAGATCCCATTTGATGTTGGGTCAAGCTCCACAATCTCTGCAATAATCCCGTTTTGTTGAGGGGCGCTGTGGTTTTTTGCCACCGCAAAGAAATCATAATGTCTTTTTAGGGTATCAAATCCCAAGAGATATTTGTTTTGCGCATTTTTGATGCAGTTTATTAAAAAGCCTTCCTTTTTATCCCCCACACTCAGCATTGCCAAGGCATAATTTGCGCAAAAGCTATCCTGCCTTGTAAGTAGTAGGTTTATAACCTTGTCTGGCGATGTGGTTTTTAGCTGTGTTGCAAGGGCGTTATGAATCGTTGTTTTTATTTTGTTTATCAAGAGGCCGGACCCCACATCACCATGATAAATGTCATCAAGTGCGGCAATTTTGTCCTCCACCTCGGTCTTTGTGCTCATTATTTTGTTTATTGCAGGCTCTATTCTTCGTCTTAATATCATGTTATTTATATGTGGGCGGATGTAATTAAACTCAATAATGCCCATATGGGTTAATTTTTCTATCCAGTTTTCAAGATCTACCCCCTCAACCTCATGGTAGTCCTCTCCTAAAATAGATATTTTATCCTCGCTCCAAATGGTGCACAGATCATCTATATTTTCAAGATTTGCAATGGCCGAAAAACCCTTTGATTTTAGGCTGTCAGCATTTACACTGAACATCATCACCGAGTTATTGGCAAAGTGGTGCAGGGTTCCGGGATTGAATATCATTTCGTTAATTTTACTTCTAAAATCGGCTTCAAAATCAGCGCCACTTGGAACAACTGCAATCCAGTCTTTTTCATCCCTGATGATTTTTGCAAGGGTAATAAAGGCATTTTCATCCTGTGCATTTATCACCGTCACACCGTCAAACAAGGTTTCCACCTTGGCGGTAAATGTTGAATTTTCAGCCTGCCTATCCCCCCAAACAACACCATGAATTCGGTTGGGGTATAGGCATCTGTTTAGGTTTGTAAATCTTAGTTCATCATTATCTTGATAAAGCAGCATATTCTTTCGCGGCTTTGTCTTTAGCTCTCCACCCTGTGTTATTTCGTGCACAATAACCCCACCGCTTTTTTTGGCCTTGGGGCTATCAACCTCAAGTAGTTTTTGGTACATCACGGGTGATACATCATCTGTTTCCTCGTTTGCATCTCTATCAAATGTAATAAATGCGCCACAACAAAGCTCGCACCAATGGAGCTGATCCGAATAATCATCAAAATCTCGTTTCCACCAGTCCTTTTCCACCTTCCAACCGCCGGGGCCATCAAAAAGCATGTCCATGGCGGCGGCCACCTCGCAAAAAAAGGCACCCTTGGGGGTTATGCTGGGCGAATTGAGGGTTCTATGCCACCAACAGTTGTTTCGCATTGGTATCCACTCTTCATCGGGTATGCCAAACTCGCTTCTTGTCATAAGCCAAGGCTGGTGGCGGCTTGAGGCCGTGTGGTCGTTAATACACTGAAACACAAACTTGTCCTGTATCAGCTCGTAATGCTTATAATATTTATCGCTAACGGTGGACCAAAGGCCAAGCCCTCTAAACTTATTTAGGGGGCCTGTTTTTACTTCATTGGCATCTATTACATACTTACTAAGGCTTTTCAGTGGGTGGGCACCACCGCCTATGTTGTACTGCATCGGGTGCTTGTCGTGGGCATAGTTAACAAACCGCTCAAATTGGGGGTGCAGGGTGGGTTCTCCGCCCATAATGCCTATGAGTCTTGGCCAATTTTCAAGCGAGTCCACAGCGTTCTTAAAGGTTTCCCAGTTCATATAAAACGGCTTTTTGTGGTGTCCGCAAAAGCGGGTGCAGTTTGAACAGCTATGTACACAGGCATTTGTAAGCTCCACCTGTATTGTTTTGAACTCATATATAGGTTTCATCATGTTATTTTACCTCTTTAATTGCAAATTATAGATTCGACTATGGACTGAGAGGAGAGGGAAAACCAATTGTCTTTTTGGAATATGTAGTCGATA
>CAYJGQ010000020.1:0-24987 GCA_964369885.1 uncultured Oscillospiraceae bacterium | reverse complement strand
GCAAGAGGGCAAAAACTTCGCCCCCTGCCAAGGGCAGGGGGCGTGCATAAGTTTTCGTCCACCTTTTTCAAAAGGTGGCAGGGGTGTGGGGACAGCGTCCCCACGGTCTTGGTCTTTGGCAGGTGCGAGGGGTCTTAGGGGGTGTCGCTTAGGTGGTAGGAAAGTGTCATGAGGCTGTCTGCCAGATGAACATTTTCCACCGCAATGTTGTCATATCGATGGGTGAGATCGCAGTGTGAGAAGTTCCAAAATCCCTTGATACCAAGTTCCACCAAAGTGTCGGCCAGGTGGGTGGCCTGAGACTTTGGTACACACAAAATTGCGGCCCTCGGCAGATGCTTTTCACAAAACGCAGGGAGGGTGTCCACGTGCTCCACCTTAAGATCATTGAGCTTTTTCCCAACTATGTCGGGGGCAATATCAAAAATGCCTACCAAATCAAAGCCAATGCTTTCAAAATCGAGTTGACGTGCCACGGCTTTACCAATGTTACCCACGCCAATAAGCACAATTCCACGGGAGCTATCAAGCCCCAAAATATGCCCGATTTCATCATACAAATAAGCCACATTATAACCATACCCCTGAAGTCCAAACCCGCCAAAGCAGTTAAGATCTTGGCGAATTTGGGAGGCGGTTAGATTCATTTTATGAGCCAGTTCCTTTGAGGATATGCGCGAGATACCGTCGGACAGCAGATCTTTAAGAAAGCGTCTGTATCGTGGAAGACGCTTTATTACCGAGGCTGAAATGCTATGCTTTTTCTGCTGATTATCTTCGGTAGGCATGAACAATCCCCCTTTGTAAATATGTTGTGTATCAAATATTATTTATCAAGATTTTCAACCGTCTGCATAACATAGTCGCCAAATTCCTTGCAGGTGCAGCCGCTATCACGGCCGGTTATCTTGAGTTTGGCCTCGCTGTACATACAAATGTCAAGTGCCTTGGTCAGGTGGTCGGCCTGCTGCTGGAACCCGATGTGGGATAGCAGCAATACGGCGGCACGAAGCATGGAGCAGGGATCGGCAAACTGGCCTCGGCCCTCGTCCATCATGCGGGGTGCCGAGCCATGAATGGCCTCAAACATGGAATAACGGTTGCCAATATTGGCACTGCCGGCCGTACCAACACCGCCCTGGAACTCGGCAGCTTCGTCGGTGATGATGTCGCCATACAGGTTGGGTAGAACCATTACCTGAAAATCCTTACGACGCTTTTGATCAATAAGTTTGGCGGTCATGATGTCAATATACCAATCATCGGTGGTTATGTTGGGGTACTCCTTGCCAATGTTCTGGCAAATGCCCAAAAACTTACCATCGGTGGTCTTAACAACATTTGCCTTTGTAACAATGGACACACGATTTTTGCCATTATTGTGGGCGTATTCATAAGCCAGACGTGCAATACGGTCTGTGCCCTGGGTGGTGGTTACGGTAAAGTCAAAGGCAAGATCCTCATCAACATTAAGGCCCGAAGAGCCAAGAGTATAACTACCCTCGGTATTTTCTCTAAAGAAGGTCCAATCAATGCCCTGATCGGGAACCTTTACGGGGCGCACGTTGGCAAACAGGTCAAGCTCTTTGCGCATGGCCACATTGGCGCTTTCAATGTTTGGCCAGGGGTCGCCGGCTCTGGGGGTGGTGGTGGGGCCCTTTAGTATAACATGGCAGGTCTTTAGCTCCTCCAGCACGTCATCGGGGATGGCCTTGCCCACGGCAACACGGTTCTCAATGGTCAGTCCGTCTATATCACGGAACTCCACACGCCCGGCCTTTACTTCATCGGCCAACAAAAATTCCAATACTCTTGCAGCTTCTTTGGTTATAATAGGGCCAATGCCATCACCGCCGCACACCCCAACAATGATTTTGTCCAAAGTGGAGTAGTCGGTGGCCTTATCCTGCTTTTTAATACGCTCCACACGCTCGAGCTGTTGCTCGATAAGTTTAGCGTAGTGTGCAACAGCTGCCTGTACCTTGTCCTGTTTATTCATCCCAAACTCCATTCCGCCGCAAGCATAACAAAATTCAAACTAAAAGCTCTCATAAAGGCCTTTGAATAGCTGTTTTGATCGCCGCATTTTTTATAAATCACGAATATTATTTTATCTCATTTTGGCATTGCTTGTCAACTTTGAATGGTTTTCCTTCATAATTGCATAAATGGGGGGTTAAAAGATCATTACAACCATTCCCGCCAGCAAAAAAAATGCCGCCGCAATGCGTGAGGCATAGGGATATTTAGAGGCGAATCTGTGAATTACCGGCACACCCAAAAATGAGACCACAGTAAATATTCCTATTAGTACTCGTTGCAGTGTGTAATTTGAGGGAAGGGCGGTTAGACTAAGTAGGTTTACAAGCAGGGTTAGTAGCATTGTAGCTATAAGTAGGCTAAATACTATTCGTGGGTTTTTGGCAATAAACATTCCGCATATAAGCCCGATGGCTACAACCCCGATAAAAATGAAAAAATATAACAGTATGGTTAGCATAAATAGCACATCCCTTCGGTGGTATAGTAAAAAGCTTTGAATTTCAGAACCATACCTTGCAGTTTCATTTTACCACATTAAGCTGTAATTTTGCTATATAAATATTGACTGAAAACACAAGGTGTGATATCATAGTACAGTCATACAAGTTAGTTATACGGAGAGATGTCCGAGCGGTTTAAGGAGCTGGTCTTGAAAACCAGTGACTCGCAAGAGCCGAGGGTTCGAATCCCTCTCTCTCCGCCAAAAAGCCAATCGATTTATCGATTGGCTTTTTTTTATGGTGCGGTTGCGTGGAGCGCAGGGGTTACCGCATGGGGGCAAATAAAAACCATTAGAAAAACTGCAACTGCAAAGGAGAAATAAAGCAAAATGATGAGAAAAATATGCATTTGTGACGGCAACATCAATATGCTGTTTGCACAGGAAACAGACCGACGCATGATTTATGATATAAGTGTTGAGGATAAGGAAATAGTGCTGTCGATGTTTAGTGACATAGGCGGTTTTAAATGGGAAGATATCAGGGATGAAAAAAGCGAATTTTTTGATGAGTGTGCGAGCATGAATAAGTATTTGTTTATTGAATATAATAATGAAATTATAGGAATATTTTATCATACGCACCATTTAGCGGCCATAGACAATGTGGAATTTCATATTTGGTTTGTTTCCAAAAAACACACGGGCAAAGGTTTGGGAACAAGGGTGGTATCGCTCATGAAAGAATATATTCATAAAACCTACGGCACCACTGTTTTCTTAATGAGACCGTGGATTAAAAACCCACAGGCGGTGCGCACCTATGAAAAATGCGGATTTAAGATAGTGCCGGATTTTGTGCTGGCTGATTTTTTTACCCCTGAAGAAATTGAAATAGATGGAAACGGTGCGTATAGTGAAGAGGAAACGGTGAATATGGTTGCAAATATAGCGGATAACACCGCTGATGAGAAGTGAAAAATAGGATGTTTTTTATTTTGTGTTTTTTCATGCAGCTTGTTTTAATATATTATACTCGCTATCCGGCATAGGCCTGGCAACACGAACCCTTCTGTAAAGTTATTTCTTAAATGCTACCACGCACTGTCTTAAGACATCGCCTGAGTTTAGTAGTCTTAAGCTATGCGCAAAAAATCGAGCGGCATCAAAAACCGACCCCACTTTGCACCTGTGGAAAAGTGGGGGTGCGCTGGGGATGTTTTTTGCAGGGGAAGATATACAATGATTGTATTTTTTGCTTTTTGTACTATAATTGTGTATAGCGGTGACTGCAAAGTGCAGGTAAGTGTATAAGGAGGATATATGAACTTTAGAAAAGCGACAAAGGATGATATTGAGCAGATAATTGATTTGAGGATTAGGTTGTTGACCGAGGAGGCAGTTTTTGAGGTTATAGACATAAAAAAAGAACTGAGGGATTACTTTTACGAGGAGCTAAATAAAACCATAATAATAAGTGTGGCCGAGGACGAGGGGGAACTTGTGGCAACCAGTGCCGTGATGATTCAGCAGTATCCCCCGTCGTTTGGAAATAGAGAAGGGCTACGAGCTTACATAACCAATGTTTACACAGCGCCGCAGTACAGAAGAAAGGGGCTTGGAACAAAGCTTCTTGATATATTGGTGGAGGAGGTCAAGAACAGGGGATTGTCGTATATCTGGCTTTGGTCAACAAAGCAGGGTGTGCCACTGTATAAAAAATATGGATTTAAGGACCTTACAACATTTGCCACCATGGATTTTGAAATTAAACCTTAAATGTGCGGTGGAGCAGTATGTGTGAATAATTTATACATTGACTGCAAATCATAATCATATCCAAAAAACCACAATAAAATTTAATGGTGAGGTGGAAGAATATGAATGTGGTCGATAAAATTGCACTGGCACTTATAGTGATAGGAGGGCTTAACTGGGGCGGTGTGGGGCTGTTTGCCTTTGATGCCGTGGCCTGGATAGGTGGCGGGCAGGAGGCGCTTTTTAGCCGCATAATCTACTCGCTTGTGGGGCTTGCGGCCGTGTGGTGTATAACCCTGCTGTTTCGTGAGTACTCCCCCAAATAAACGCTGTCCCCACACTCCACAAACTTTTGAAAAAGTTTGATCCAAAACTTATACACGCCCCCGAGCCTTTGGCCGGGGGCGAAGTTTTTTTGTGGCTACACCAATTATGGGCACTTCTTCGGCGGTGGCGTGGATGCGGCTTTTCTGCCATGGCCTATCCGGTGCAGTCAATAGCCATGTAGATGCGCAAAACCGCCCCCTCAAAAGTGAGGGGGCGGTTTTTGTGTGGGCAAAAGCCCTTATAAAACTTACTTGCTGTTTTTGATGGCCGACTGTGCAGCTGCCAAACGTGCGATGGGCACACGGAAGGGCGAGCAGGAAACATAGTCAAGACCATTCTTGTGGAAGAACTCAACCGACGAAGGATCGCCGCCGTGCTCGCCACAAACACCAACCTTAAGGCCGGGCTTTGCACCACGACCAAGCTTTACAGCTGTTTCTACAAGCTTGCCGGTACCCTTCTGGTCAAAACGTGCAAAGGGATCCTGCTCGTAGATCTTCTTGTCGTAGTAAGCGCCAAGGAAGGAGCCGGCGTCATCACGCGAGAAGCCAAAGGTCATCTGGGTAAGATCGTTTGTACCAAAGGAGAAGAAGTCGGCCTGAGCGCCAATTTCGTCGGCAGTAAGGGCGGCACGAGGAATCTCAATCATGGTGCCAACCTTGTACTCAAGGGCAACGCCGGACTTTGCAATGATCTCGTCAGCGGTCTTAACAACGATATCCTTTACAAACTCAAACTCCTTGATTTCGCCAACCAGGGGAATCATGATCTCGGGGATCATCTCCCAATCGGGGTGAGCCTTCTTGGTGTTGATGGCGGCCTCGATTACGGCACGGGTCTGCATCTCGGCAATTTCGGGGTAGGAAACGGCCAAACGGCAACCACGGTGACCCATCATGGGGTTGAACTCGTGCAGAGATGCGATAACAGCCTCAAGATCGGCCATTTCCATCTTCATCTCCTTGGCAAGAGCTGCAATGTCGTCCTTCGCGGTGGGCAGGAACTCGTGTAGAGGGGGGTCAAGGTAACGGATGGTTACAGGACGACCTTCCATAGCCTCGTAGATGCCCTCAAAGTCGCCACGCTGCATGGGCAGAAGCTTCTCAAGAGCTGCTCTGCGCTGCTCCTCGTTGGAGGAAACAATCATCTCACGCATTGCGGGCAGACGGTCGGGATCAAAGAACATGTGCTCGGTACGGGTAAGACCGATACCCTCGGCGCCAAAGCCAACGGCCTGACGAGCATCCTTGGGGGTGTCGGCATTGGTGCGAACCTTAAGTGTGCGGAACTTGTCAGCCCAACCCATAAGACGACCAAAGTCGCCCGAGATGGCGGCCTCAACGGTGGGGATGGCCTCGCCGTAGATGTTGCCTGTGCTGCCGTCAAGCGAGATGTAGTCGCCACGCTTGATGTTCATGCCGCCAAGCTCAAATGTGCCGGCCTCTTCGTTCATCTTGATTTCGCCACAACCCGATACACAGCAGGTGCCCATGCCACGAGCCACAACGGCGGCGTGAGAGGTCATGCCACCACGAACGGTCAGGATACCCTCGGCAACGTCCATGCCGTGGATGTCCTCAGGGGAGGTCTCAAGACGGCAAAGGATAACCTTTTCGCCCTTTTCGGACATTTCAACGGCTTCGTCGGCGGTGAATACAACACGACCGCAGGCGGCGCCGGGCGATGCAGGCAGTGCCGAACCGATGGCCTTGGCCTTCTTGATGGCGGCTGCATCAAACTGAGGATGAAGAACGGCGTCGAGCTGCTTGGGGTCAACCATCAGCACGGCTTCCTGCTCGGAGATCATGCCCTCGTCAACAAGGTCGCAAGCGATCTTAAGAGCGGCCGAAGCGGTACGCTTACCGTTACGGGTCTGAAGCATGTAGAGGGTTCTGTCCTCAATGGTGAACTCCATGTCCTGCATGTCACGGTAGTGGTTTTCCAGAGTGTTGCAGATCTCAACAAACTGATCGTATGCGGCAGGCATAACAGCCTTAAGCTGCTCGATGTCCTGGGGGGTACGCACGCCGGCAACAACGTCCTCGCCCTGTGCATTCATAAGGAACTCGCCGTAAAGCTTGTTCTCGCCGGTGGCGGGGTTACGGGTAAAGGCAACGCCGGTACCCGAGGTCTCGCCCATGTTGCCAAATACCATGGCCTGCACGTTAACGGCGGTGCCCCAAGATGCGGGGATGTCGTTCATGCGGCGGTAGTAGATAGCACGGGGGTTGTCCCAAGAACGGAATACAGCCATGATAGCGCCCATAAGCTGCTCTTTGGGGTCGGAGGGGAAGTCGGTACCCTTCTTATCCTTGTACTCCTTCTTAAACAGAGCTACAAGCTCCTTAAGATCGTCGGTGGTGAGGTCGGTATCGTTAACGATGCCCTTCTTCTCCTTCATCTCGTCGATCAACTTTTCAAAGTAGCTCTTGCCAACTTCCATAACAACGTCGGAATACATCTGGATGAAACGACGGTAGGAGTCGTAAGCAAAGCGGGGGTTGCCGGTTTTCTGGGCAAAGCCCTCAACCACGGTGTCGTTCATACCAAGGTTAAGGATGGTGTCCATCATACCGGGCATCGAGGCACGTGCGCCCGAGCGAACCGAAACCAGCAAAGGATTCGAGGGATCGCCGAACTTCTTGCCCGAAATTTTCTCAAGGTCGGTGATCTTGCCAAGGATTTCGTTTTGGATATCCTGGTTGATCAACCTTCCATCGGTGTAGTACTGGGTGCAGGCTTCGGTGGTTACGGTGAAGCCCTGGGGAACGGGCATGCCCATTTCGGTCATTTCTGCTAGGTTTGCGCCCTTGCCACCAAGAAGCTCACGCATTGTGCCGTTGCCTTCGGTGAACAGGTAGACAAATTTCTTGCTCATGTTCTTTCCTCCTGTGATTTAATATATAATGTAAAAACATTGAGGCGGATACGGTAGGGGTGAAAAACATCACAAAAACCTACCGCATAGAGGTATAACCTCTAAACCAGAATAAATTATACCAGAAACAGCATGGACGTGCCATATGTAAATATGCAATAGGATTTGAATGATTTTTCCATTTTTTTTAGTTAAGTGACGAATTCCGTCCCAATTCTCTTGAAATATCTGCAAAAAATTGCGATAATAGGGACAGACATAAATTTATCGTGTGGAAGGCGGTCTGTGAATGGTAGACACATGCGCGGTGATTTTGGCAGCCGGTGATGGCAAACGGATGCAAAGTAAACACCCCAAGGTGCTATGCGAAGTTTTATTTAGACCCATGATCTCATGGGTGGTGGATGCCTGTCAAAAGGCGGGGGTCGAAAATCTGTGCGCCGTGCTGGGCAATGGGGCAGGGCGTGTGCAGGCGGTGCTCCCGAGTGGTTGTCACACAGTACTGCAGCAGGAGCGTCTTGGCACGGGCCATGCGGTCATGTGTGCAAAGGACTTTTTGGAGGGACACCGTGGCGGACAGGTGCTTGTGCTGTGTGGCGATGCCCCCTTTGTTACAGGTGAGCTGATTGGCGAGGCACTGGCCACCCACCTTGCACAAAAAAACGGCATTACGGTTATTACGGCCGAGCTTGCACAGCCCACCGGTTATGGGCGCATACTACATCGCGAGGATGGTAGTTTGCGTGGTATAGTGGAGGAGCGTGATGCCACCCCCGAACAGCGCAGTATAAAGGAAATAAACTCGGGGGCCTACTGGTTTGACGTAGACGCACTGCTTGAGGGACTTGGTCAGCTTGACTGCAACAACGACCAAGGGGAGTACTACCTCACCGATGCTGTGGCCATACTGCGTAAAAACTCGGTAAGAGCAGGCGTACACCTTAGCAGTGGCGAGGAGGCTGTGCTTGGCGCAAACAGCCGCAAGGACCTTGCCAAGCTAAATGAAATTGCACGCCGCAGGGTGCTGGATGAACTGATGGATGCCGGTGTGGACATTCCGTTTGAGGATGGAGTGGTCATAGACAGCCGAGCAAAGATTGGGCGGGACACCCGCATACTACCCGGAAGCATTCTGCGTGGATGCGTAAACATAGGGGAGGACTGCACCATAGGCCCCGACAGCCTCATCGAGGACTCGACAGTGGGCGACCACTGCGAGGTCAACAGTACCCATGTTATAAAGTCGGTGCTGGAGGAGGATGTCAAGATAGGGCCTTATTGTCGCGTGCGGCCGGGCAGTCGCCTTTGCAGCGGGGTTAAAATTGGCAACTTTGTTGAGATTAAAAACGCTGTTATGGGCAAAAACAGCAAGTCGGCACATCTTACCTACATTGGCGATGCCGACGTTGGCGAGGACGTAAACTTTGGCTGTGGCGTTGTGGTGGTAAACTACGACGGTTTCCAAAAGCACCGCACGGTGGTGGAGGACGGCGCATTTGTGGGCTGCAACACCAACCTTGTGGCACCTGTGCGTGTGGGCAAGGGGGCCTATACCGCCGCCGGTAGCACCGTTACAAAGGATGTACCCCCCGGTGGACTTGTAATAGCCCGCGCCAAAGAGGTTGTAAAGGAAAACCGTGCAGAGCTACTAAAAGATAAGTTTGGCAAAAAGTAGTAACTAATCCGAGGCGCATAACTCGGAAAAAAATAGAGCAACCTCTTAAAATGAGGGCTCAAACCATGGAAGGGATGTAAATCAAAATGAATTTACACGGTAAGGATATCAAGATTTTCGCAGCAAACTCAAACCCGGTTGTGGCGGCAGCTATGGCCAAATTCTTAGGGCTACCAATGGGAAAAAGCTCGGTCAAAACCTTCTCGGACGGAGAGATTTCGGTCTCGATTGAGGAGTCGGTTCGTGGTTCGGATGTGTTTGTGGTTCAGTCCACAAGTCAGCCTGTAAACAACAACCTAATGGAGCTGCTCATAATGATTGATGCTTTCAAAAGAGCATCGGCAGGGCGCATAACAGCAGTTATTCCCTACATGGGTTACGCCCGCCAGGACCGCAAGGCCAAGGCACGCGACCCCATCTCGGCAAAGCTGGTGGCCGACCTAATTGCCACCGCAGGCGCCGACCGTGTGCTTACCATGGACCTACATGCCCCCCAAATTCAGGGCTTTTTCAACATCCCTGTTGACCATCTGTTGGGCGTACCCATATTGGTGCCCTATTTCACCGAAAAATTTGGCACAGGCCGCGATGACGTTGTAGTGGTATCCCCCGACCTTGGCTCGGTAACCAGAGCCCGTAAGTTTGCCGAAAGACTTGATGCACCCCTTGCCATCATCGACAAGCGCCGCCCCAAGGCCAATGTGTCGGAGGTTATGAACATAATCGGCGAGGTTGAGGGCAAAAAGGTGATATTGGTCGATGATATGATCGACACCGCCGGTACACTATGCCATGCCGCCGAAGCCCTTGTTGCAAAGGGTGGAGCCTCTGAGGTTTATGCCTGCGCCACCCACGGTGTACTGTCCGGCCCTGCTGTACAGCGCATAAAGGACAGCCAGATCAAGGAGCTTGTAATTCTTGATACCATTCCACAACATCCAAACGCCGATGAAGCACGCATTAAAATGCTGCCCGTGGCCCCTGTTTTTGCCGAGGCCATCGGACGTATATACGAGGACAAACCCGTATCACCACTGTTTATTTAATCGGGTAAAATACTTACAAACCACAAGACCCGATCTGCCGAATTTGCGCAGGTCGGGTCGGAGTGCTAAGTGTGACACCTAAGACCTACTCAAAAGCTCAAAAAACAGCGATAAGTTAGGGGTGGGAAATGCCCTGCCCCATGGAGGACACAGATGTTTTTAAGAAAGAAAAAACCGCAAATTTCCTATGCGCCGGCCCCCACGGGTCCTGCAGAATTTGTGGTGGTGGGGCTTGGCAATCCGGGTCGCCGCTACGACGATACCCGCCACAATGTGGGCTTTGCCGCCATTGATATAATAGCAGGTAAATACGGCTGTGCTGTCGACAGATTGCAGTTTAAGTCCATGTGTGGGCACTGCAATATTGGCGGCAAACATGTGCTGCTGCTAAAACCCGACACCTTTATGAACCTGTCGGGGCAGGCCGTGGTGCAGGCCCTTAATTACTATAAACTTGATGCCGACAAAATTCTGGTGCTGTCCGACGATGTGTCGCTGGACCCCGGGCGTATGCGCATACGCCTAAAGGGAAGCGACGGTGGACACAACGGCCTAAAAAATATAATCTACCTCACAGGGCGCAATGACTTTGCCCGAATAAAAATAGGTGTGGGGGCAAAACCCCATCCCGATTATGCGCTGGCCGATTGGGTGCTTGGAAAATTTTCGTCCGATGATGCAAAAAAAGTGGGCGAGGTCTACGACAACATATGCGATGCCGTAGAGCTTATGGTGTCCGGGCGATCTCAGGAAGCCATGGGCAAATATAACGGCGCGGCAAAGTAGGAATATTGGGCGATAAAACGGCCGTATAGGTAGGCGACCTAACCTAAAATTGATCGACCCGAAAGGGCAAACGGCCAATATGCTCGACTTTTTGTTTATATGGGCGGTGGGAGGAACACCTGACAATAAACACCGCCATGGGCGGAATCACGGCAATTTGCATATATATCTGTGGGGCAAAAACACCGCCGTGTGTCATGCAGTGCCGTGTGGGGTGGTGCACATACGAATACCTGCCCCATGCTGTAACCCTGCCTTGACAAAAGCCGGAGGAGGCATACAAAACCTACCCAAAAAATACCACGCCCCACCAAATATTTTTTTTACAAAACCTCTGGTAATTTTTTTGTGGATATGCTATAATCTTCACCATAGTAACGTGTTAGCGATTTATCACATTAAAGTGGAGGCCAAATATGACCATATCACCCGAAAAATTTACCCCACAGGAGCGCATAACCCTAAAACTGCGCCGCCTGTATGAGCAATACGGCTTTATGCAGTACCGCATGAGCCGTTTTGAGGAGTACCGACTTTACCTTGAAAACCAGACATTTTTGGGAAGCGAACAGGTAATAACCTTTACCGACCTTGACGGACGACTGCTGGCCCTGCGCCCCGACGTTACCCTAAGCATAGTAAAAAATGCCGATGAGCAGGCAGGGGTGCAAAGGCTTTATTATATCGAGAATGTTTACCGTGTAAGCAAGGAGAGCCACACCTTTCGTGAGATAGGCCAAATGGGGCTTGAATTGCTGGGCTGTGTGGACGATTACGCCCGCACACAGGTGGTTGACCTTGCCCTTGCAAGCCTTGCCGAGATAGGTCAGCCCTATATGCTTGATCTTAGCCACATGAAATTTGTGGTGGGAATGCTGGAGGGCATGGCCATTCCAAGGGAACTGCATGGCGAGCTGCTTGACTATATTGGCCAAAAGAACCTGCCTGCGCTGCGCAGTTTTGTGCGCACAGCAGGTATTACGCAGGATAGTGGTGATATTTTATGCACCCTGCCCGAGCTTTACGGCGAATTTATGCCCACCCTGCAAAGGGCAAGAAAAATAGCCATAGGCGAGGCGGCAAACAAGGCACTGGATGAGCTTGAAACCATCTATGCCGCCTCAACACATCCCGACAAACAAAGCCACCTGCGCCTTGATTTTTCGGTGATAAACCACATTGATTACTACAATGGGGTGATATTTCAAGGATTTGTGGAGGGGCTTGCCCGTCACACCCTGTCGGGCGGACAGTACGACTGCTTAATGGAGCGCCTGGGCAAGAAGGGTGGAGCCATGGGCTTTGCACTGTATCTTGATGAGATATACCGCCTTCCCGACCAAAACCCCCACAGCGAGGCCGATATACTGCTGATTTACGACCCAAGCACACCAGCACAGCTTGTGTCAAAGCAGGTGGAGGAGTGGGTAAACAGCGGCAAAACGGTGCAGGTTTACCCCCATGGAGCGCCATGTAAAGTTGTGTGCAAAAAAACCATGCTTATGGATAAAACAGGTGTGCAGGAGGTGGGCTCATGCTAAACATTGCACTGCCAAAGGGCAGACTGGGTGACAAGGTTTATGAAATGCTGGCAGGCGTGGGCTACGACTGCGCCGAAATATATGCCGACAACCGCAAACTTGTGGTGGAAAATCCCGATACAGGGGTGCGTTATTTGCTTGTAAAGCCCAGCGATGTTGCAATATATGTGGAGCACGGCGCCGCCGATGTTGGCATAGTTGGCAAGGATATATTGGTTGAGGGTGCAAACGACGTTTTTGAACTGTTGGATTTGGGCATGGGCAAATGCCGTATGTGTGTGGCCGCCCCAAACGGCTACCGCGAGGACACCTCACGCCCACTGCGTGTGGCCACAAAATTTGTGCGCATTGCAAAGCAGTTTTATGCCGAGCATGGGCGTGACATCGAAATTATAAAACTTATGGGTAGCATAGAGCTTGCTCCTATTTTAGGGCTATCCGATGTAATTGTGGATATAGTTGAGTCGGGGGCTACACTGCGTGAAAATAACCTTGGGGTGCTGTGCGAATTTATGCCTATAAGTGCAAGATTCATTGCAAACCCTGCCGCATTCAGGTTTAAGAATGATAAAATTACCGCCATGCTAAAGCATCTTGAGGAGGCAAGTAAACAATGATTAAGCAATATCGTTTCAATGATATAGAGCCACAAGATATATTAAATCGTGATATAAGGGCCGAAATGGATGTGCAGGCTGCGGTGGAAAATATTATATGCCGTGTGCGCAAAGAGGGAGACAGCGCCCTTATCGAGTTTACACGCCGCTTTGACAAGGCCGAAATTGACTGCATAGAGGTAAGTGCCGACGAGATAGAAGAGGCCTACACCTCCATGGATAGAAGCTTTATTGACACCATGCGTCGCTCGGCCGAGAATATAATGGATTTTCACCGTCATCAAAAGCGCAACGATTTTATAATAACCGACCGCCCGGGTGTGATACTGGGGCAGAAGTTTACCCCACTTGCAAGGGTGGGAATTTATGTGCCGGGTGGCACGGCCAGCTACCCAAGCTCGGTGCTGATGAATGCCATCCCGGCCACCATTGCAGGTGTGGGTGAAATAGTTATGGTATCCCCACCCGACAGCGACGGTAAAATCCCTCCTGCCATACTGGCTGCCGCCCGAATTGCAGGGGTGCACCGTGTGTTTAAGGTGGGCGGCGCACAGGCCGTGGCGGCGTTGGCCTACGGTACCCAAAGCCTGCCACAGGTTGACAAAATAGTAGGTCCCGGCAACATTTATGTAGCCACAGCCAAACGCCTTGTGTACGGCCAGGTGGACATTGATATGATAGCAGGCCCCAGCGAAATTTTGGTAATTGCCGACAAGGGGGGCAACCCCCAATGGTTGGCCGCTGACATGCTAAGTCAGGCCGAGCACGACCGCTTGGCCACCGCCGTACTTGTTACCGACAGCGAGGAAATTGCAGCCAAGGTGTCGCAGGAACTGGAGCGTCAAATCCCGCTTTTGCCCAGAGCCGACATTGCCCGTGAGAGCATAGACCAAAACGGTAAAATTGTCATTGTAAATGACATAATGCAGGGCATAGAGGTATCAAATCTCATAGCGCCCGAGCACCTTGAGCTTTGCATAGACAACCCTTTTGCCATCCTGTCGGCTATTAAGAATGCAGGCAGTATATTCCTTGGGCACTACACCCCCGAGGCCATGGGCGACTACTGCGCAGGGCCAAACCACACCCTGCCCACCAGCGGTACGGCAAGGTTTTCAAGCCCACTTTCGGTAGATGATTTTGTGAAAAAGAGTAGCTTTTTGTCCTATACAGCCCAGGCCCTGGCCGAGGAGGGTCAATATGCGGTGGACTTTGCTCGTCGCGAGGGGCTTGAGGCCCATGCACGCAGCATAGAGAGCCGTACAAATAAGGAGTGAGTAGCCATGAGCCGATATCTCCACAGCCGTTTGCAGGGGCTTGCGCCATACACACCTGGAGAACAGCCCAAAGACATGCAGACCCTTATAAAGCTAAATACAAATGAAAGCCCCTACCCACCTGCCCCCGGCGTGGCCGAGCTTATAAACCGTGCAGAGGTGGAAAATCTCCGCCTTTACCCCGACCCCGATGCCACCGAGCTTAAAAACGAGGCTGCCATTAGATATGGTCTTGATAAAAACCAAATTATATGCGGTAACGGCAGTGATGAGGTGTTGGGCTTTGCCTTTTTGGCATTTGGCGAAAATGGGGTGCAGTTTGCCGACGTAACCTACGGATTTTACAAGGTGTGGGCGGCGCTGTACGGCATAAAGAGCACTGTTTGCCCCCTTGCTGATGATTTTACCCTGCGCCCCGAGGATTACCACGGTGCAGGCAAGCTTGTGGTAATTGCAAACCCCAACGCTCCCACCGGCCTTGAGATAGACCAAAACGCCATAGAGGGTGTGCTAAAAAGCAACCCCGACAGTGTGGTGATAATTGACGAGGCATATGTGGATTTTGGTGGGCAGAGCGCCCTGCCCCTCATAGAAAAGTATGACAACCTACTTGTGGTGCAAACCTTCTCAAAAAGTCGTAACCTTGCGGGGGGGCGCATTGGCCTTGGCTTTGGTAGCCCCGAGCTAATAGCCGACCTTGAGGGTGTGCGCAATAGCTTTAACCCCTACAACCTAAACCGTCTTTCGATACTTGCAGGGGCGCAAAGTCTGCGAGATGAGCGCTATTTTGCCGACTGTGTGGGGCGCATAGTGGCTGACAGACAGTACACGGCCGACACTTTAACCAAACTTGGGTGCCGTGTGCTAAAGAGTAGCGCAAACTTTCTTTTTGTAGCACCACCCGGTATTGGTGGTGCCGACTACTACACAGCCCTGCGTGAGCGTGGCGTGTTGGTGCGACATTTTGACACCCCACGCACCGCCGACTTTGTAAGGGTAAGCGTGGGCAGCAGGCAGGAGATGGAAAAGTTTTTGACCGCCACAAAAGAGATAATAGGAGGTAAAAACCTATGAGAACAGCGACAATTACCCGCACCACCGCCGAAACCGATATATCGCTACAGCTATGCCTTGAGGGCACAGAGCGCAAAATTGACACAGGGGTGGGTTTTCTTGACCACATGTTGACCTTGTTTTCGGCCCACGGAGGTTTTGGGCTACAGCTTAGCTGTAAGGGTGACACATATGTGGATGCCCACCACACCACCGAGGATGTGGGAATAGTGCTGGGGGAGGCCTTTGCAAAGGCACTGGGCGACAAAAAAGGCATAGTGCGCTACGGCAACTTCTTACTGCCAATGGACGAGAGCCTTGTGCTGTGCGCAGTGGATCTTTGCGGCAGGGTGCACCTTGGGTATGGGCTGAACATCCCCACCCAAAAAGTGGGCGATTTTGACACCGAGCTGGTGGAGGAGTTTATGCTGGGGTTTGCCAGAGGCCTGGCCGCCACAATACACCTAAACCAGATGGCAGGTAGCAACAGCCACCATATCATAGAGGCCACCTTTAAGGGGCTTGGCAGGGCTTTGGCCCAGGCTGTTGCCATCGACCCCAAAAGACAGGGCGAGATACCCTCGACCAAGGGGATGTTGTAAGCACAAAAGCCAAACGCCTATACCGTATGCGCAATGGCCATTGGATGATAAAAACCCGGTAGTGGGCCGGTATATGCAGTTTTACTTCACCAAAGAGAAAAAGAGCATGCCGAGGGTGATGAGAGTTTTGTGGTGAGCACACCAAGTACTCACGCTTTTTCGCTTTTGAAGGCGTTGGTACTCGTCGGGAATAAGCCCCCCGGGCAAAAACCGCCCGTCGGCACCATCCCGACTGCGCCCACCACCCCCAAAAAACAAAAAACCGTGGTACTTGGCAGTGGGGGGCATAATGATGGGGCACCATGCATCATGACAAATACATGCCAAGTGGACATACAGCCATACTTACAGCAAAAAACACTCAGAGGAGGAATTACCGTGATAGGTGTAATTGATTACGGCGTGGGCAACCTGTTTAGCCTGTGTTGCAGTTTGCGTTACATAGGCCAGGAGGTGGCGGTCAGCAGTGACCCCGCAGAGCTTGCGACAGCCGACCACATAATACTGCCGGGGGTGGGTGCCTTTGCCGATGCCGCCGACCGCCTGCGTGAAAGCGGATTGTGGGATTTTGTCCTGCACTCGGCCCAGCAGGGCAAACCGCTACTTGGCATATGCCTTGGTATGCAGCTTCTCTTTGAGCGTTCCTACGAGTATGGCCGGCACGAGGGTCTGGGGCTAATACCGGGGGAGATTCGCCCCATAGCCGACGACCTGCCCAAGGGCAGTACCCTAAAGGTGCCTCAAATGGGCTGGAATGCGCTAAACATAAAAAAGCAGGATAGGCTTTTTGCAAACACCCGCGAGGGGGACTGCTTTTACTATGTGCACAGCTACTACGGCGCAAAATGTGATGAAAATATACTGGCCACCAGCGAATATGGCATAGACATAACCGGTGTGGTGGGTAAAGATAACGTGCGTGGGGTGCAGTTTCACCCCGAAAAAAGCGGACAGGCCGGATTATCACTGCTTGACGCCTTTGCAAAATTATAAGTGAAAGGGAGAGGGTAGGCATGAGAATTTTTCCGGCGATAGATCTGCGAGGAGGCAAGGCGGTGCGCCTTGTACAGGGTGATTATGACCAAATGACGGTTTACAGCGATAGCCCCACCCAGGTGGCCGAGGGTTTTTTGGCCGATGGAGCAAGCCATTTGCATGTGGTGGATCTTGATGGCGCAAAGGTGGGAGAGCCTGCAAATGCTGATATAATACGAGCACTTACCCGTGTGGGGCTTTCCACACAGGTGGGGGGCGGTATACGCGATGAAAAGCGTGTGGCGCACTACCTTGAATCGGGGGTTGCAAGGGTTATTTTGGGCACCATTGCACTGCAAAATTTTGAGTTTGTAAAGGACATGGTGGCAAAGTACGGCGACAAAATTGCCGTTGGTGTGGATGCTCGTGATGGCAAGGTGGCCACGCATGGCTGGCTGGAAACCAGCGATGTTTCCTCCTACGAGTTTTGCCTGCGCCTGCGGGATGCAGGGGTGGCCACCGTGATATATACCGATATTTCCCGCGATGGCGGTATGCAGGGCACAAACCTTGAGGTGTATGGGGAGCTTTGTAAAATAGAGGGTCTTGGCATTATTGCAAGCGGTGGTGTAAGCTTTTATGAGGAAATTCCTGCCCTGCGTGACATGGGTCTGTTTGGTGCCATTGTGGGTAAGGCGCTTTATACCGGTGCGCTCAAACTGCCAAAACTCATTGAGCTTGCCAGGCCACAGGGGGAGAGGGTATGATTACTAAGCGTATAATTCCCTGCCTTGACGTGAGGGATGGCAGGGTGGTAAAGGGCACGAATTTTGAGGGGCTGCGCGACGTGGCCGACCCCGTTGAGATGGCCAAATTTTACAATGAGAGCGGCGCCGATGAACTGGTGTTTTACGACATCACGGCCAGTGCAGAGGGCCGTGGAATATTCACCGAGATTTTAACCAGAGTGGCCGGTGAGGTGTTTATACCCCTTACGGTGGGGGGCGGCATTGAAACCCCCGACGACTTTGACAGGGTGCTAAAATGTGGTGCCGATAAGGTGAGTGTGAACAGTGGAGCTATAAAAAATCCGCAACTCATAGAAAAGGCGGCCTATAAATACGGCAACCAATGCGTGGTGCTTAGCATGGATATAAAGCGTGTTGAGGGGCAGTTTAGGCTGTTTGCCAAGGGTGGACGTGTTGACACCGGCATTGATGCCCTTAAATGGGCCGAGCAGGGTGTGAAAATGGGTGCAGGGGAGCTTGTGGTAAACAGCATTGATACCGATGGTGTAAAAAACGGGTTTGACCTTGAGATGCTGGATGCCGTGGCGGCCGTGGCCGATGTGCCCATAATTGCCTCGGGTGGTGCAGGCACTGCCGAGGATTTTGTTGCCTTATTCAGGCACAACCCGATGGTGGATGCAGGACTTGCGGCCAGCATATTTCACAGCCGTCAGCTTGATATCAAGGTACTAAAACATCTTTTGGCAGAGTCGGGCATTCCCTCTCGACTTTGAGCCCAATATTTGTTATAATTACTCGAGAAAACATGAGTAAGGAGAAAAGAATGAATAAAAAGACTAAAAATCCACCACGCAGAACCCCTGAGGAAAAACAGCGTGCAAGAAATCAAAAGCTGGCCCTACAGGTTGGTGGAATAGTGCTTGCCATCGCCGTTATAGTGATAGCTGTAACCCTGCTACAACCCAAGGCGATATTTCAAAACGTGGTGCCGGTAAACACCTCTACTGTGCGCCAACACGAGGAAATAGGCACGGTTGAATTTATTACAACCATGGAGTATGAGGGACTTACCCCCGGCGAGAGTTACAGAGTTGAGGCCAGCCTGACCGACGGCGCAGGCCATGCACTTGTGTTTGGCGAGGCGTTTTTTATGACGGCCAACAACTTTGTGCCCGAGCAGGAGAGCGGAAGCCTTGATGTAATACTTATAATTCCACCATATGAGGTGACCCTCTATGCCGACGAGATATCGGCAGGATATATCACCCAGACCATTAAAAAGGCATAAAATCTACAATATTAAAAAAACAGGCGATGTGTATCACATCGCCTGTTTTTTTGTAGCTACTTTATTATGCAAAGTTTGTAGATTTAACTGCCCGAGCCAAACAACCGCCTAATTTTTACAAGCATCGAAGATTTGGCTTTTTGTGGTGGGGTTAGGGTTTCATAATGCCTTATAAAATATTCCTGACTGTTAAAGGGTTGGCGGTTGTCAATTTTCTTGCTGTAGCTTCCGTCGGCACAAATTACACGGGCCTTTACATTATCCGACCAATGGGTTTCCATCATCTCGATAATATCACGTTTGATGGCAGGGTCAAGTATGGGGCAGGCCACCTCAATGCGGCGCTCGGTATTGCGAGTCATAAGGTCGGCCGAGGCGATGTAGATCGACTGCTCATCACCACTGCCAAAACAGTACACACGGGAATGCTCCAAAAAGCGCCCCACAATACTTGTTATAAGTATGTTGTCGGTCTGGCCGGGAATGTGTGGCAAAACACAGCATATTCCACGCACGATAATTTTAATCTCAACACCTGCTTTTGAGGCCTCGGTAAGCTTGTTGATAAAGTCGATGTCGGTCAGGGAGTTCATCTTGAGGAATATAGAGCCGTGTACGCCCTTTTCAATCTCGGCATCTATAAGATCCAGGATTACATCCTTAAGATGATTTGGAGCCACGAGAAGCCTCTTGTAGCGGCCGTCGGGGTTTGCAATGGACATGTTTTTGAAGAACTCGACGGCATCGCGGCCAATTTCGGGGTTGGCAGTGGTCAGAGAAAGATCGGTGTAAAGCAGGGCTGTTTTTTCGTTGTAGTTGCCTGTGCCCACCTGGGTGATGTAGTAAATGCCGTTTTTGTCCTTGCAGGTTATAAGACAAACCTTGGAGTGAACCTTGTAAACATCAAACCCGTAGATTATTTTGCACCCTGCATCCTCAAGCCGCTCCGACCAGTCGATGTTGTTTTGCTCATCAAAGCGTGCGCGGAGTTCCAGCAGTACAGTTACCTCCTTGCCGTTTTCGGCAGCCGCACAGAGGTAGTCCACAAGTTTTGCCTTTTTGGCAAGGCGGTATATGGTGATTTTTATCGAGATAACCGCAGGATCATTTGCGGCCTCTCTTATCATCTGCAGGAAGGTGTCCATGCTTTGGTAGGGGTAAAAAGTCAGCAGATCCTTTTGCCTAATTTGAGATATTATGCGCTTGCCCGGCACAATTTCGGGGGTTGGGGTTGGTGTGTGGGTAGGAAAGGTCAGCGATTTTCTCTGCTCATCTGATAGCATGGCAATAAGGTCAAAGGCGTAGTTTAGCTTCAGTGCTATGCTGGATACAAAAATTTGCGTCTGGGTAATTTCAAACTTCTCGCAAAGCATCTTTGAAAAAGCATCGCTCATGGGGTAGTTTACCTCAAGGCGAACCACCGCAAGGCGGCGGCGCTTATTAAGCGCTTTTTTCATAAGTGTCCTAAAGTCCATAGACACAACATAGGCCTCGTCATCGGGGTGGATGTCGGCATTTCGTGTTATGCACATGCAGTTTTTCTCTATAATTTCATACTTGCCAAACATATCCTGCGCAAAATTAAGTAGGATGTATTCCATGCGGATGTAACGAAAATCCTCACCCGGCAGGCGCAGGATGGGTGGCAGGATCGAGGGAATGGGCATAAGGCCCAACACCGTTTCGCCCTTGCGCTTTAACAGGGCTACAATGTAGACTTCCTTGTTGGCAATGTGGGGGAATGGGTGGTGCGGATCAACTATTTGTGGGGCCAAAATTGGGCGGATGTTGGATTTGTAGTACTCGCGCACATACTTTGCCTCGCTTGTACGAAGATCCTTATAGTCCAGCGCATGTATACCCTTGGAGGTCATTTCTTTTTTAATTGCGGTGTAGGTTTCGTTGCGCTGATGATAGAGCGGTCCTACCGCCTTGTAAATTTGGTCAAGCTGTTGTGTGGCGGTCCAACCCGATTTATTATCAAGGTGGTCGGCATCCATCTGGGCAATGTCAAACAAGCTACCCACACGAATCATAAAAAATTCATCCAGGTTGCTTGTAAATATTGAGACAAATTTAAGGCGCTCAAGTAGTGGTACCTGAGGGTCTGCACCCTCCTCCAAGACACGCTGGTTAAAGCGCAACCATGACAACTCACGGTTTTGGGTGTAGGGGGGTGTTTTTGGTTGCTTTTCCATGGTGTTACTCCGTTTCAAGGTTGTATATCGGGTTTATTAACTGCTATTATATGGCCTATGATGGCGGTATTAGTCTTCTCTTAAAAATAACTTTGTGTAAAGATATCCCTCACGCACTCCGTAGTCGCTCACGGTGATGGTCTGCCCGCCACAGCGGTTTGCCAGCTCCTGCAAAATGGTCATGCCGGGTATTATTGTGTGTATGCGGTCGGGTATGATTTTTAAAATGCTGCGGGTAAAAGGGGCAGGATCGTCCAAAAACTGTTTTTGCATACTGTCCAGTTGTTCGGACAACAGCAGGTGATTTGTGGGTGATAGCTTATACAGCGCACCTGCCAGTTTGCAGCTGGCACGCACCGTGCCGCCCACCCCACAGGCAAGGGTAAAGTTTTTGGGTAGCGATACTTTTTCAAGGTGACTGCGCAGATGCGCACGCATGGCTGCAAGTTCTTTTTTGGTGGGGAGAATTTCCTCGACAAAGTTTGTGTATAGATTAAGTGAGCCGATGGGCAGTGATACGGCCGAGCGGATATCGCCATTTTCGTAGCAGACAAGCTCGGTAATACCCTTTGAGAGGGAGAGAAAACAGGTCGCCCCCAAAAAGCCGTATTTGGCCTCGTCGGGGCCTGAAACAAGATCTATATTAAACCCCGTGTGGTCGGTGATTGTTTTTATGGCTTCCCGGGTGTTCTTTACGTTTCGCAGTGAGGCCGTTGCAAACACAAAAACATCCTTGCATTCAAGGTTGTCTAATATTTGGCGCATTTCAAGAAGTGAGGCTATGGCGGTTTGTATGCCGTCGTCCGAAAGATTGTTTGAGCTATCCACATAACCTGCAAGGCCGGCCATTATTTTTTTGTTGAACATAAGCGAAAAGGCCGTCAGGGTTTTTTTATAAACCGAAAGCCGTATGGTATTTGAGCCTATATCGATGACGCCGTACACTATGAAATCTCCCCTTGTTAATGTATTGTATTGGCACACCTAATAAATATGATAAAGTAGCTGTAAAAAATAATCTATCATATTAATGTTAAATTTTTCATATTGGTGGGCCGTGCAGGCTTTAGATGATAAATAATAAGGTAAGGAGCACAGGGGTGTAAGACCCCTTCAAGGCAGCTGTACGTTTAAGGACACAAAGGGCCTCGAGAATGGTTACTCGAGGCCCAAAACATTAAAACAACCCCGAGATTTTGCCCGTGCTGTCTACATCTATTCTTTGTGCGGCCGGAGCCTTTGGCAGACCCGGCATGGTCATTATGTCGCCTGTAAGAGCCACAATGAAGCCTGCCCCGGCCGATACCTTTAGGTTGCGCACCGTAACGGTGAAGTCACGGGGGGCACCCAGCAGGGAGGCATCATCAGAAAAGCTGTACTGGGTCTTGGCCATGCATATTGGGTAGCCTGCAAAGCCAAGTTCGGTTAGCTGTGCGGCCTGCTTTTTGGCGGCAGGGGTTAGCACAACCCCTGCACCATGGTAGACCTTCTTTACAATGCTCTCAAGCTTTTGCTCAATTGTAAGCTCGTCATCGTAGCAGAATTTGAAGTTGTTTTCCTGCTCGCACAGTTTTACAACCTCCTTTGCAAGGGCAATGCCACCCTCGCCACCCTTTGCCCACACCTCGGACAGGGCCACGTTTACACCAAGCTCACGGCATTTGTCCTCCACAAGCTCAAGCTCGGCCACGGTGTCGGTGGGGAAACGGTTTATGGCCACAACGGCCGGAAGTCCAAATACGTCGGTGATGTTCTTAACATGTTGTAGCAGGTTTGGCAGACCCTTTTCAAGGGCCACAAGGTTTTCCTCTCCAAGCTCGGTTTTGGGTACACCGCCATGGTTTTTAAGGGCACGCACAGTGGCCACCACCACAACGGCCGCAGGGGTAAGCCCTGCCATGCGGCACTTTATGTCAAGAAACTTCTCGGCACCAAGGTCGGCGCCAAAGCCTGCTTCGGTCACGGCGTAGTCGCCGAGTTTCAGGGCTATTTTTGTGGCCATTACCGAGTTGCACCCGTGGGCAATGTTGGCAAAAGGGCCGCCGTGAATAAAGGCAGGGCAACCACCCAAGGTCTGCACAAGGTTTGGCTTTAGGGCATCCTTTAGCAGTGCCGCCATGGCCCCTGCGGCCTCCAGCTGACCCGCTGTTACAGGCCTTTCATCATAAGTATACCCAACTATTATGTCGGCCAAACGCTTTTTAAGGTCATCAATATCACTGGCAAGGCAGAGCACCGCCATGACCTCGGATGCCACGGTGATGTCAAAGCCGTCCTCACGGGGGCAACCGTTAACCCTGCCACCCAGGCCATCTACAACACTGCGCAGCTGGCGGTCGTTCATGTCGACACAGCGTTTCCAGGTGATGCGCTTGGGGTCGATGTCAAGGGCGTTACCCTGATATATGTGGTTGTCCAGCATGGCGGCCAGTAGGTTGTTGGCCGCGCCAATGGCGTGAAAATCGCCTGTAAAGTGAAGGTTTATGTCCTCCATGGGCACCACCTGGGCATAGCCACCGCCGGCCGCTCCGCCCTTTACCCCAAACACGGGACCCAGCGAGGGCTCGCGCAGTGCCACCATAACATTTTTACCGATGGCCTGCAGTCCGTCGGCCAGACCCACTGTGGTGGTGGTTTTCCCCTCGCCTGCCGGGGTGGGGTTTATGGCCGTAACAAGTATAAGTTTGCCGTCGGGGCGCTTGTTGTCGTTTAGCATGTTGTAGTCCACCTTGGCCTTGTAGCGGCCGTAGTACTCCAAATACTGCTCGTCAACACCGGCTGTCTTTGCAATGTCGCCAATATACTGCGGCTGGCTCTGCTGGGCTATTTCTATATCACTTAAATATGCCATTGTCATACTCCTTTAATAATGATTGCTGTGTGAAATTAGGCCCAAAATATCGGGCGAGTAGCTCCCATGCCAAAACGCAGGGACTACCGACAAGTATACCACACCTAACCCTAAAAGTATAATAATTATTATACAGTTTGTCAACAACTCATGGGCGCAAATAAGGCCCACCGAGTATACTCGGCGGGCCTTATGGTTAGGGTAAACCCTAAGCGATATTATTCGTAAAGCTTAGAAAGTCTTGTGAGGTGCTCGTACTTCTCGGCTGCAACCTTTTCGGCCTTGTCGAACAGTTCGTCGG
The DNA here is from genome assembly GCA_964369885.1 of uncultured Oscillospiraceae bacterium. Lineage (GTDB taxonomy): Bacteria > Bacillota > Clostridia > Oscillospirales > Ruminococcaceae > Heteroruminococcus. Next base: position 583 of record CAYJGQ010000020.1, on the reverse strand, counting down.
CACGGTCGGGGAAGGCGCGGGTCAGAGAGGTGTAACGGGCCTCGCTCATGATGAAGTCCTTGTAGCTTGTTGTGGGAGCCTTGCTGTCCATAACAAAAGGATTCTTGCCCTCGGCCTTTGCGGTGGGGTTAAAGCGGAACATATGCCAGTAACCCGAGTCAACGGCCTTCTTCATCTCGTTTTGGCAGTTGGTCATACCACCACGGATGCTGTGCATCTCACAGGGGGAGTAGCCGATGATCAGCGAAGGACCGGGATAGGCCTCGGCCTCGGCAATTGCCTTGATGGTCTGGTTCATGTCGGCACCCATAGCGATCTGTGCAACATAAACATAACCGTAGGACATTGCAATCTCGGAAAGGCTCTTCTTGGCAATGGGCTTGCCGGCTGCGGCAAACTGTGCCACCTGACCGATCTGGGAAGCCTTGGAGGCCTGTCCGCCGGTGTTGGAGTAAACCTCGGTATCAAATACCATGATGTTTACATCCTCGCCGCTGGCCAGAACGTGATCCAGACCACCAAAACCGTTGTCATATGCCCAGCCGTCGCCGCCGAAGATCCAAACCGATTTCTTGGATAGGAA
>CAYJGQ010000019.1:3516-25973 GCA_964369885.1 uncultured Oscillospiraceae bacterium | reverse complement strand
TTTACTGGCGGAGAGAGAGGGATTCGAACCCTCGTCAGGGTATTAGCCTGAACACGATTTCCAGTCGTGCGCCTTAGACCAACTCAGCCATCTCTCCGTGTATTAATTTTTGCGACCCAACCTGTTTGGGTGGCGCTGATATATTATAGCGCAAAAAATTCCTCAATGCAAGTGTTTTTATAAAAAAATTTGTCGAGCAATATTTTTCTAATTTTGTTTAATTGCATATGGACAAATTTACCTAATTGTGAGAAAATAAACCGGTAATACATTACTGTGTTTTTTGTGGTCGATTTTATTTTTCAATAGGAGTGTGTTCATGTTTAATTCAAAAAAGAGCAAAGAAGCAGCATTTGTTCCTGTCGACGTAGGTATGGAGGTTTCCGGTGAAGTTTCTACTCCACCCGTATCCACCATCAAAGCACCCGAGCCCACACCGGTACCTGCACCCGAGCCCAAACCCCTGACACCCGAACAACTGGCGGTTGCAGAATTTGACACCGAGTTTACCACCACCATATCCCGTAAGGCCATAATAACAGGAGAGCTTAAAAGCGAGGCAAATATCGAGATATTCGGTAGCGTTTACGGCCCTGTATTGTGCGACACCGCAACAAAGGTTTTCGGTAGGGTGGAAGGTGACATAAAATCCAATGCACTTGTTGCAAACGGTGCCGAGATTGTTGGCAATATTCTTTGTGAAAATGCTCTGGTAATTGGAAACAACTGCACCATAGTAGGCGATATTGAAGGCAAGGATATAACCATAAGCGGAAAGGTAACAGGCCAGATAAAGGCCACCAACTGCCTAACCCTTATGCCCTCGGCCGTGATTTTGGGCGATATGAGCACAAATCTGCTTGAAATTCACATGGGCGCCGCCCTTCAGGGCAGTGTAAAGACCGAACGTGTGGTAAACCCCGCCGAAAAGAAAAACTACACCGAGAGCATCAAGCCCAAAAGCGCAAAGGCTGATGAACAGCAAAAGGAAGATGTCCCCGTTGCTGTGGGACAGTAATTTAGCAATTAAATGATTTGGTTGATAGAGCCGGTCTGCTCCCCGTATGAGCGGATCGGCTTTTGCTTAAATTCAAGGACTATTAAAAATTACATCTTTAGGAGTGGGTGCCGTGTTACAGCTTATTTTGGGGCGAGCAGGCAGTGGTAAATCAACACTTTTACAGCAAAAACTTTTTGAGCAGGTTACACAGGGTGGTCGTGCTCTGCTTTTGGTGCCGGAGCAGTTTTCCTTTGAGAGTGAGCGCCATATATACCGAACACTGGACAGCCAACATGTGGACAGGGTGGAGGTTGTAAGCTTTACAAGGCTTGCCCAGTTGGTATTTCGCCATTGTGGTGGCATTGCGGGGCGCCGTCTGGATGATGCCAGTCGCCTACTGCTTATGCGTGTGGCCCTTGATGAGGTGTCGGATCAGTTTAGCTACTACAAAAACATATCCGGTCAATCCTCATTTTTACAGCTCATGATTAAAACAATAAGTGATTTTAAGATGGCAGGGATATCGCCGTCTGATCTTTTTGAGCTGCGTGATCGTACCGAGGATGAAATACTGCAAAAAAAATGGGGTGAAATTTCGCTGTGTTACGAGGCCTTTGAGTCGCTTATACAGGCAAAATTTGTCGACCCTCTAAACGATGTTGGCCGTGCGGCTGATCTTGCGGCTCAAAGTGGATTTTTCACCAATTATCATTTATACATAGATGGGTTTATGTCCTTTACCGGGGCGCAACTTGAGTTTTTGCGGGTTATGGTGGAGGACTGCCAAGGGGTAACTGCGGCATTTTGCGTAGACCCACAGCGCGCCGAGGAGCACTCGATATTCAGTTCCACGCAAAAAAGTGCCATAGCTCTTGAGGATATGGCCAAAAATGCATTTGTAGAAATAGCAAAGCCTGTGGAGCTTAGCTCGGCGCTTAGGTTTGAGAATAACGGCCCTGCGGCGGCCGAGTGCATACTATCGGGGCGGGAGTGGGACAAAACCCAGCCGATGGATTGGGTTTCGCTGGTGGGCAGTGCGGGCCCATATGATGAGGTGGAGTACACAGCGGCCGAAATAACCCGCCTTGTGCGCCAAGAGGGTCTGCGCTATCGTGACATTGCCGTGATATGTAGGGATGTTGGGCGGTACAGCCTTGGAATTGAGTCGGTGTTTAACAGACATGACATCCCCGTGTTTTTAGATAACCCCGTTGACCTTAAAAGTCATCCGTTTGTGATTTTTCTGCTCTCGGCGCTTGAGGCGGCACGGGGGGAGTATAAAACCCGTGAACTGCTAAGTCTTGCAAAGTCGCCCCTTATGGGTTTTTCGGTTGAACAGGCCGGTGCCCTTGAAAATTACTGCTACATATGGTCGGTTGAGGGGGCGCAGTGGGGGCAGGAGTTCACCACAAGCCCCGACGGTGTGGGGCGTGTTGGCAGCTCTGCCGCTAAGGCCTTAGCCGAGCTAAACGACAGCCGCAGTACCATTGTAAAATGTCTTGATAAGCTGAAAATCATGAGTGCGGGATGCACAGGTGGCGAGTTTGCTCGGGCCTGCTACGATTTTTTTGTCAGCACCCACAGCCACAAAAATTTTCTTGCATACTGTGAAAACCTTTCCCCTGCACAGAATAAAAGCGCACTCGAGCTTGGGCAGGCCGTGTGGGATAGGCTGATGGATATATTCGATTTGTTTGCCACACTGCTTGAAAAAGTGCGCAAGCCCTTGGGGCAGTGCATAGAACTGCTTTGCGAGTGCATAGCCCTGTCCGAGGTGGGCCAGATACCCCAAACCCTTGATCAGGTGGGGTTTGGCGATGCACGTCGCATGAGGCCTCATGCACCCAAGGCGGTGTTTTTGCTTGGTGCAAATCAGGGGGTGTTTCCGGCAGGCGGTGGGGGCGGTGGGGCTTTTTCTCGCCGCGAGCAGGCAATGCTCGGGCAAATGGGGGTCGAGATAGGGCTCTCGCCCACAAAGGCCATAATAGAGGAGCGTTTTTATTTTTATAGGGCGGCCACTGTGGCCTCACATCATCTGTATGTGCTCTGTGCCAAAAATGGTGCAAAGGGGGAACAGCTCGAGCCCTCCATGCCCTATACAAACCTGACCCAGGCACTGCCCCATTGTGTTAAGGAGGGCGAAACCGAGCTTTGCCACCGCGTTTGCAATACCGCCACCGCACGTGAGGAGCTGGCCCGAGTATTCTCGCAGGAGCATCCGCATGTGGGCAGCCTTGTGCGCTTTTTGGAGCAAAGAGGGGATGCCGCGGTCATAGCCACCCTAAAGCGGGCCTATGCACCATCCGCATCGGGGGATATCTCCCCCAAGATGGCCGCCGAGCTTTTTGGGCGTGAACTTTCCCTGTCGGCCACCCGTGTGGAGGAATTTTACCGCTGTAGCTTTAGATATTTTTGTAAATTTGCCCTGAGGGTAGAACCACTGCGCAGGGCGGGGTTTTCTCCGCTTGAGTCGGGCTCGGTAATACATAGGGTGCTTGAGGAGATGGTGCGACGCCATGGTGGCGGTGCGCTGAACTCTATTGACAGTGTAAGGCTCCACCAAGAAATAGTGAAAATAATAGAGGATCATTTGCAGGAATTCTCGGGGGATAGCACCGTACTTGGAGCGCGAACCCTTTATCAGTTCCACCGCATGGTCAGTGTTTTGGTGCGCATTATTCAGCGCCTTGGCGGAGAGTTTGCACAAAGTCTGTTTTGTCCTTTGGGTGTTGAGGTAAAGGTGGGGGGCGATGGCCCGGTGCTACCACTCAGCGTAAAAACAGATGAGGGTGTAACGGTGTCGGTGAGGGGAAGTATAGACCGTGTGGATGTGATGCGCAGTGAACTTGGGGATTATGCCCGAGTAATCGACTACAAATCAGGGGGCAAGTCGTTTGATCTTACCGATGTTTACCACGGAATAAACATGCAGATGCTCCTTTACCTATTTGCGCTATGTGGCGGTGGGCAGGGGGAGTTTTCGGGACTGCGCCCTGCCGGTATTTTGTATATGCCGGCCACGGTGGAGGCGCTCGATCTTCCCCGTGATACCGAGCAGGAGGCCATTGAGAGCAGCAGGAGTGACAAGCTTTGCATGAATGGGCTTATTTTGCACCGTGAGGAGCTTATTTTGGCTATGGAGGAGGCACTTGAGGGCAGGTATATCCCCATAAAGCGCCTGAAGAATGGAGAGTTTTCCAAAACAGCCTCACTGGCCGATGAAAAACAGCTTGAAAGTATACGACAGCATGTGCTGCATCTGGTGGGGGAGATGGGGGATAGGCTATATGGTGGTAGGGTGGCCCCAAAACCCATGGGTAAGAAAAGCAGCTCCCCCTGCGATTACTGCGATTACCATGAGCTTTGCCACCGTGATTGGCTCCGTCCGCCACCGCCATATGAAGCCATGAAAACAGAGGAGCTTTACGAACTGCTTGACAGTAGGGAAGGAGGGGATGAGAGTGGGTGTTAAATGGACAGAAGATCAAAAAAATGCCATTGAGGCCGGTGGCGGTAGTGTGCTTGTGTCGGCGGCGGCGGGAAGTGGCAAGACGGCCGTTTTGACCAGTCGTGTTATAGGGCATATAACAAGGGAACAAAATCCATCATCGCTTGATCGACTAATGGTGGTGACCTACTCCAACGCCGCCGCCGCCGAGATGCGTCACCGCATAGGTAAAAACATATCTCAGCAGCTGGCCATCACGCCCGAAAATTCCCACCTTATACATCAGCAGATGCTACTGGAAAATGCAAAGATTTGCACCATTCACGCCTTTTGTCTTGAGCTGTTGCGCGATCACTTTGTGGCGGCAGGGCTTACCGAGGATTTTAGATTGTCGGATGAGCAGGAGCTTTCGGTTATCCGAGGTGAGACGCTAAGGGAGCTACTACTACACAGATACAGTGAGGCCGGAAATGAATTTTTAGAGATGGTTGAGCTTATATCCAACTCGAAAAATGATAATAGGGTGGAGCAAACCATATTAAAGCTTTACGATTTTGTGCGTTCCCATCCTTTTTATGAGCACTGGCTATCCGAGAAAAAAAGCATGTACGACCCCGATGTCCCACTGGTGGAGTCAAGCTGGGGCAGGGTGCTTTTGGACTATGTGGGCGAGGGAATGCAGTACATGGGGGATATTCTTGAGCGGGCCATAGATGACATGGATGAGGATATTAAAAAGGCCTATGGAGATGCATTTGCACAGGATGCAGGTATGGCACGGTTGTGGCAGGGCATGGCCGAGCAGTCCAAATGGGATGAGCTTGTTGTGAGCCTGCGTGGTTACAAACCTGCAAGGCTGGGCGCACTTAGAGGATACGAATACCCTGAACGTAAACAGGCGGCCAGCGCAGTGAGGGATAAATTTAAGTCGTTTTTTGGCGATCTTGCAGGTAAATACTGCACCGCCACACAGCCTCAGCACAGGCAGGACATGGAGTTTTTAGGCCCACGTGTGGCCACATTGTTTGATATTGTCACCGAGTTTGATGATCGGTTTAGCCAGGCAAAGCGCCAGCGTAAAATAGTAGATTTTTCGGATTTGGAGCACATGGCATTGCAACTGCTGGTCGAGCGCAGGGAGGGGCAGTATTTCCCAAAAAATCTTGCAAAGCAGATATCCATGGAGCTGGACGAAATATTGGTGGACGAATATCAGGACACAAACGAGGTGCAGGAGCTTTTGTTTGTCACCCTCTCACGCTCGGAGCAAAACCTGTTTTTTGTGGGTGATGTAAAGCAGAGCATATACCGTTTTAGGCAGGCCATGCCACAGCTGTTTTTGTCACGCAGAGAAAACTCGGTCGCCTACGACGGCAAGAATTTCCCTGCCCGAATACTGCTACGCAACAACTTTCGCAGCCGCCACGAGGTGACAGGGGCTGTAAATGAATTTTTTCATGCTGTCATGAGCCCCAAGGTGGGGGAGATGGACTACACGGCCGAGGATGAGCTTGTATGTAGTGCAAACTACCCTGACACCACACGGGATCTGCGCACCGAACTACATGTGATAGACCCAACCCACAGCCAAGAGCACCGTCGCATTGCCCAGTCAAATTATGTTGCCGACTATATAAATACACTGCTACAAAGCAGGATGATGGTGGGCAGTGGTGATGATTTGCGCCCGATACAGCCGGGGGATATATGCATACTTCTGCGCTCGGTAAAGGGCAGAGCCGATGATTATCTATCTGCACTGGGAGCACGGGATATACCTGCCATGGCCGATGTGGAGAGCGACTTTCTCTCGACGGTTGAAATATCGGCCGTTATATCACTGCTTGAGGCGGCCGACAACCCCCTGCTTGATTTATCGCTTGCAAAGGCGCTTATGTCGCCCATTATAGACTTTTCGGCCGATGATTTGGCCGCCATAAGACTACACAGCCCGAGCGGAGGGCTCTACACCGCCCTGCTTGATCGTGCCAAGACCGACAAACGCGCATCCGATGCAGTGCAGCTGTTGGAGGAACTGCGCCGATATGCCGCCGCACACAGTGCCGATCGGGTTATACTAAGGCTGTATGAGATCACCGGATTTTTGCAGACGGCTCGGGTTATGCCATGGGGCGAACAACGTCAAAGCAACCTGCGACTGCTGATCGACTACGCTCGGGATTTTGAGCTAAGGGGTATCAGGGGGATTTCGGGATTTTTAAGCTTTCTTGGACGCCTGCGAGAACAGGAAAAGGATTTGTCTGCGGGATTTTGTAAAAGTCGGGGAGCGGTGTCGGTCATGACCATTCATCACTCCAAGGGGCTTGAGTTTCCTGTGGTTATTATGGCCGATCTTGACAAGGGGTTTAACAAGCTTGATTTACAAAGTAGCAGTCTTTTGCATTCGGGTCTTGGGTTTGCCTGCAAACGGCGTGACACACAGCGCATGATTGAATACACCACCCTGCCACTTGCGGCACTGCGTTTGGTGGTGCAGGCCGAGCAGCTGTCGGAGGAGATGCGGGTGATGTATGTGGCCATGACCAGGGCAAAGGAAAAGCTTGTTTTAATGGCTGCGCCCGACAAGCCTCAAAACAAACTGGCGGGGCTACAGGTGGAGCCTACATTAATGGGCAAACTGCCCCCTTGGGAGGTTCGCAGGGCGGGGAGCTATTTTGACTGGATAGCAATGCTTATGATGTGCCACCCAGATGGAGAACTGTTGCGTGAGCAGGTCGAGATAATCCCAAACAGAATTATGGGGGGAGAGGGTGGAATATTTTCGGTTTACTTTGAGTCCTCGCACAATAAAGAGGAGGTGGAGGACGTGAGGCTTGAAAGCTTTGAGATGCCTGCCCCCGATTCAGGGTTGTTGGAGGAGCTTTGTAAGAGCGCCGATTTTGTATACCCTTATGCACCGTCGGTGAGCACCCCCTCAAAGTTTGCCATATCAAAGCTCAGCCATAAGCAGGTTGGCGGATTTTCCACCCCAAAACGTCCTACATTTTTGCAAACCGATGAATTAAGTGCCGCACAACGTGGCGATGCCACCCACAAATTTATGCAGTATGCCGACTATGACGCCGCCACCGCCCACCCCGACCGTGAGCTTGAGCGTTTGGTGCAAAAGGGCTACCTCACACCCGAGGAGGGCAGGGGGGTGGATTTAGCCGGCATCACACGGTTTTTTGACTCGCCACTTGCAAAGCGCATACAAAATGCCGATGCGGTGTATCGTGAGCGCAGTTTTATGGGGGAACTGTCGGCATCCGAGCTTGCGGTATACACCGATGCCGTACAGGGGGATGAAAATGTTGTGCTTCAGGGCATAGCCGACTGCATTATTGTTGAAAATGGCCTTGCAACGGTTATAGACTACAAGACCGATAGGGTAAAAACCGCAGAGCTGCTAAAAAACCGCTACACCGTACAGCTTTGCCTGTATAAGAGACTGCTACAACCCCTGCTTGGCTGTGAGGTGTCGCAGTGTTACATATACTCATTTCATTTGGGGGAGAGTATACTCCTTGACTGATGTCACGGCCCTGCGGCAGTGATGAGGGTAAAAAGGGTAGGGGTTATGCCTATTTGGGTGTGTTTTTGGGCAGTATTGTGGGCTGTGATAAATAAAACATAAAAACCTATTGACAACACCCCGCCCTTTTGATATGATACGTAGGTAAACAAAGCAGAACCGATTTCCGTTCTCACCTGCCCGCCATCTTGAGTGGTTCAGGTCAATATTCTTGCAACAGGGTTTCCCTGTGCCATTTTTTGAGCAGAGCAAGCGTAGACGGAATCGATCCGCTGCGCTTGTTATTTTTTATGAAGTCGGGTATGGAGGTGTTTTACATCGCAGTGAAGGAATTGCTAATCAATGAGCAGATTCGAGACAAGGAAGTGCGTCTTGTGGGAAGTGAAGGGGAACAGCTTGGGATAATGTCATCGGCTGACGCCCAAAGGCTTGCCGTAGAGAAAAACCTTGATCTGGTCAAAATTGCCCCACAGGCCACGCCACCGGTATGCCGTATTATGGATTACGGTAAATACCGCTTTGAGCAAACCAAAAGGGAAAAGGAAGCTAAAAAGAACCAAAAGGTGATTGAAATCAAGGAAATTCGCCTGTCGGTAAATATCGATACGAATGATTTTAACACAAAGGTAAACCACGCACGCAAGTTTTTGGCAGGCGGGCATAAGGTTAAGGTTTCCATCCGTTTTCGTGGGCGAGAGATGGCTCATTCCAATTTGGGTATAGGCATAATGGAACGCTTTGCCCAAGAACTTGTGGATGTATGCAGTGTTGAAAAACAACCAAAACTCGAGGGGCGCAGTATGCTAATGTTCCTCGCTGTAAAGCCCGCCAAGTAATCTATTAGGAGGAAATACAAATGCCCAAGCTCAAAACACATTCGGGAGCGAAAAAGCGCTTCAAACTTACCAAGAACGGCAAGGTTAAGAGGGCTCATGCCTTCAAGTCCCACATTCTTAACAAAAAGAGCACCAAGCGTAAAAGAGCTCTGCGTCAAGGCGCCTACGCCGATAAGACCAACGTGGCCGCTGTTAAGCTGCTTATACCTTACAAGTAAGCACAGGACGGACTGGCACCATTATAGTTTGAATACAAAAGGAGATATAGATTATGGCTCGTGTTAAGGGCGCAATGATGACGCGCAAAAGAAGGAAAAAGGTTCTAAAACTTGCCAAGGGTTACTTTGGTGGCAAGCGCAAGCTGTTTAGAACAGCTAAAGAAGCTGTAATGAAGTCGGGTAGCTATGCCTATATTGGCCGTAAGCTTAAAAAGCGTGACTTCCGCAGACTGTGGATTACCCGTATTTCGGCCGCTGCTCGTATCAACGGCATGAACTACTCTACATTTATGAACGGTCTTAAGAAGGCAGGTATCGAGCTTAACAGAAAGATGCTGTCCGAGATTGCTATTCATGATGAAAAGGCATTTGCAACATTGGTGGAGAAGTCCAAGGCCGCCCTTTGATTTTGCCAGAAACGCCCGGGTCAAGGGGATTGACGCGGGCGTCTTTTCATGAGATGATAAAGTGGATACCACTACTCGCACTATCAATGTTTATGTGATATAATAAGGATGGTGGACAAGCTTTCTGGGAGGATCGCAATGACTGAAATATCCTCACGGCAAAATCCTGAAATTAAGGCTCTTGCAGGGCTGCTCGGATCCCGAAAAGATAGGGAGGAGACCGGGCTATTTGTCGTGGAAGGGGTTAAAATGTCGGTTGATGCATTATCTGCAAACCTGCATATAACCAAAGCCTTTTTTACCCAAACCGCCCTGCAAAAATACCCACAGCAGTGTGCCGAAATTTTACAAAAAGCCCAGCAGGCATTTTGCCTGTCCGACTCTCTTTCGGACCGCCTTGGGGACACCAAAACCCCGCAAGGGGTATTTGTTGTTTGCAAGGTTCCGCAGTCACAGCCTATTGATACAAGCTGTGACAAACGCTACATCATGCTAAGCTCACTTCAGGACCCCGGCAATGTTGGAACAATCATACGCACAGCCTGTGCCCTTGGGCTGGACGGCGTAATACTTTCCTCGGATTGCCCGGATATATATAGTCCAAAGGTGCTGCGCTCTACCATGGGTGGGGTGTTCACCCTGCCGGTTTGGGTCTGCCAAGATTTGCAGAAAACCATAAAAGATATGCGCAGTGGTGGGGCAAAGGTGGCGGCTGCCGCACTTAGTCCCGAGGCCCTGCCCATAGCAGAAGGTGGACTTTGTGATGTTTCCTGCGCTGTTATAGGCAATGAGGGCAGAGGGCTGTCGCAGGAGATTATAAGCGCCTGCGACTCGGCCATAATACTGCCCATGAGCAGTCCAGGGCAGTCGCTGAATGCCGCCATGGCGGCCACCATATTCATGTGGGAAATGATAAAAACCAAATAGCCAAGCCGCCGATAGTTGCCTTTATTATTTTTGGGGGTGTAATCTGTGGATAGAGATGCCGTTTACTGGATATGGCTTTCCCAAATAGTTGGGTATAGCTCACCCACGGTGGGCCAGCTACTTTGTGCCATGATGGATGCAAAGACCCTATACAACTCTCACCCTGAGCAGCTGCTGTTTAACGGAGTTATCACCAAAAAGCAGTTTGACCGCATGAAAAACAGCGATCTGTCTGCGGCCTATGCCGTGCTTGAGAACTGTGAAAAAATAGGTTGTAGTGTTGTAACCCCGGCCGACTCGGCCTTCCCCGAAAAACTAAAAGAGATCTACGGCATGCCGTCGGTGCTTTATGTAATGGGGGATATAAACTGCCTTAACCGTGGGCTTTCGGTGGCCATGGTGGGCACCCGAAAACCCAGCCCATACGGCAAACAGGCGGCCGATTTGATTGCCTGTGAGCTTGCCGGAGCAGGAGCGGTAGTGGTAAGCGGTATGGCCATGGGTATAGATACCTGTGTGCACACCGGTGCGCTAAAGGGCGGTGGAAAAACCGTGGCGGTCATGGGGTGCGGCCTTCATCGTGCCTACCCACTGCAAAACGCCACACTGATGGAAATTATCTCCCGCAATGGTGCGGTAATAAGCGAATTTGCCCCAAACACGCCCCCCGAAAGAACCAATTTTCCTATACGCAACCGAATAATATCGGGTTGTTGTGATGGAGTTGTGGTGGTGGAGGGGGAGCGCAAGAGTGGCTCGCTTATAACAGCAGGACATGCCCTGTCCCAAAATCGTGATGTTTTTGCCCTGCCGGGAAGTATATTTGATAGTCGATCCACAGGGCCACACTGGCTTATTTCACAGGGTGCAAAACCTGTTTGTGGCACAGCTGATATACTTGAGGAATATATAACCCGTTATCATGATACACTATTTACAAAATCTGCAAATACAAATGATGGGGTAGAGGAAATAAAACTTTCCACAGCGCCACCCATTGCCACACAACCACAGGCCGTGGCCTCCCCTAAAAAAACCAAGACAAAACCACCGCCACCCGACTACCTAAATCCACTACAGTGTGAAATATATGCACTGCTTGAGCAAACCCCCATCACAGCCGATACCCTGACGGTTAAAACATCGGCACAGGTAAAGGATGTGCTGGCCTGCATGACCCAGCTTGAAATTTATGCCCTTGTGGATTTTTTGCCGGGTAAGGGGTATGTTTGGAGAGCGACATAATATATGCAGAACATTTTAAGTGCTATAAGTAAGCGGTGAAAGATTAAAAATGGGTAATGAATGCTTGTAACCTGCCGCGAGGTGGGGATGCCCCCCTGTGTCGGTAGATTTATATCGGTTATACTGCTGTTCACTATTCACTTTTAATTATTCACCTAATAATATTTTTCCAGGTGCATATGGGTGTTCTTTTCAAACCCGCATGACACACCACCGAAAGGAATGATAACCTATATGTCAAAACTTATTATTGTGGAGTCCCCGGCCAAGGCCAAAACCATCCAAAAATATCTGGGTGATGACTTTGAGGTCATGGCCTCAATGGGGCATATACGAGATCTGCCCAAGAGCAAGTTGGGTGTGGATGTTGAGAATAACTTTGAGCCCCAGTATGAAAACATTAAGGGAAAAGGGGAGCTTATAAAGACCCTTAAATCTGCCGCTAAAAAAAGCGAGCAGGTCTACCTTGCAACCGACCCCGACCGTGAGGGAGAGGCCATATCCTGGCATCTTGCCCACATACTATCCCTGCCCGAGGGTCAGGCCAACCGCGTGACCTTCAACGAGATTACCAAAACAGGTGTGCGGGGTGGCATGGCCGACCCAAGATGCATTGATATTGACCTTGTAAACGCACAGCAGGCACGACGCATACTCGACCGAATTGTGGGCTATAAGCTAAGTCCCTTTTTATGGCGCAAGGTGCGCAAGGGGCTGTCGGCAGGTCGTGTGCAGTCGGTGGCGGTGCGCCTTATAGTAGACCGTGAGGACGAAATAAACAACTTCAAGACCGAGGAATACTGGTCGATAGATGCTGTGTTTAAGACCACCGACAACCAAACACCATTCCCGGCAAAACTTGCACTTAAAGACGGCAAAAAAATCGCCATCTCCAACAAGGAGGAGGCCGATGAGATATTGGCCGCCCTAAAAGGCTGTGAGTACAGCATCCAAAAGATAAAAAAAGGTACCCGTCGCCGTGCTCCGGCACCGCCATTTATCACCTCTACCCTTCAGCAGGAGGCCTCGCGTAGACTGGGCTTTCAGTCGCGCCGCACCATGAAGGCCGCCCAGGAGCTATACGAGGGTGTTGAGGTTGAGGGACTGGGCGCACTGGGTCTTATAACCTACATGCGTACAGATTCGCTACGCCTCTCGGCCGAGGCCATAGCCGACGCCGCCACCTATATAAAATCCAAATTTGGCGAGCAGTATCTACCCACAAAACCCCGTGTATACAAATCCAAGGCCGCCGCACAGGACGCCCATGAGGCCGTGCGTCCCACCATGCCCGAGCTTGAACCCTCGAGGGTAAAGGCCAGCCTTACATCGGATCAATATAAGCTGTATAAGCTAATTTGGGAGCGTTTTATTGCCTGCCAGATGGCCGAGGCACTTTACGATACCGTAAATGCCGACATTGCCGCAGGGGACTACACATTCAAGGCCTCGGGCTTTACCGTGAAATTTGAGGGCTTTACAAAGCTGTACGAGGAGGGTAAGGATGACCCCACCGACGAAAACACCACAGCCCTGCCCCCACTGAGCGAGGGCGAGAGCCTAAAGGCCGAGTCGGTGCTTGGTAACCAACATTTTACCCAGCCCCCTGCAAGATTTACCGAGGCAACCCTCATCAAGGCATTGGAGGAGAGAGGTATTGGCCGTCCGAGCACCTATGCCCCTACCATCACCACCATACAGCAAAGAGGGTATGTTGAGCGTGAGGCCAAGATACTTAAGCCCACCGTTTTGGGTGATGTTACAACCCGCCTTATGGCCGAGCAGTTTGCCGGCATTGTAAATGCAGATTTTACGGCTCAAATGGAACAAAACCTCGATGAAGTGGCCGAGGGCAAGCACGACTGGGCGGCCACACTTGCAGAGTTTTATGAAAATTTTGAAAAAACCCTACAAACCGCCGAGGAAAACATGGAGGGTAAAAGGGTAAAGATACCCGACGAGGAAACCGACGAAATTTGCGATCTGTGCTCCAAACCCATGGTTATAAAGCTTGGTCGATTTGGCAAGTTTTTGGCCTGCACAGGTTTTCCCGACTGCAAAAACACCAAGAAGATTGTCAAGGACAGTGGCGGTGTTTGCCCCGTATGCGGTGGCAAGGTGCTGGCCAAAAAGTCCAAAACCGGCAAGATATTCTTTGGTTGCGAGAAGTACCCCGAGTGCACCTTTGCCACCTGGGATACACCGCTTACCGAGGCCTGCCCCAAATGCTCCTCCACCCTGTACCGCACCAACGGCAAGGGGCGCAAGATACACTGCCTAAAAGAGGGCTGTGACTTTGAAAAGGCCTATGTACCCAAAAAGAAGAAGGACGATGACGATGAATAATGTGGTTGTAGTGGGTGGTGGCCTTGCAGGGTGTGAGGCCGCATGGGCACTGGCCGGTGCAGGGGCGTCGGTAACACTACATGAGATGAAACCACAAAAGTACACCCCGGCTCACACCTACCACGGCTTGGCCGAGCTTGTTTGTTCAAATTCCCTCAAGGCCATGCGCATAGAATCGGCGGCAGGACTGCTAAAAGAGGAAATGCGTATGCTGGGCTCGCTGACAATGGAGTGTGCACAGCGCAGTGCGGTGTCGGCAGGTGGGGCACTGGCGGTGGACCGAGAACTTTTTTCCGATGAGGTGACCAAGGCCATAACTCAGCATCCGCTGATAACACTTGTAAGTGGAGAGGTTACAGACCTTCCGCAGGGGCCGGCAATTATAGCCACAGGCCCGCTGACAAGTGAGGGAATGGCCGGCGCCATTGGGGAGCTTTGCGGACGGGATTATCTGAGCTTTTTTGATGCCGCCGCCCCCATTGTAACAAAGGAAAGCCTTGATATGGATAGGGTGTTTTTTGCCGCCCGTTATGACCGTGGAGAGGCCGACTATATAAACTGTCCTTTTAACAAAGAGGAGTATGAGGCCTTTTGGCAGGAGTTAACACAGGCCGAATCGGCACCGCTTCACGAGTTTGAAAAGCAGGAGTTTAAGGTTTATGAGGGCTGTATGCCCATTGAGGTGTTGGGACGCCGTGGCATGGACACAATACGTTTTGGCCCCCTAAAACCGGTGGGTCTGCGTGATCCACGTACGGGGCACCGCCCTTGGGCGGTGGTGCAACTAAGGCGAGAAAACCGCGAGGGTAGCCTGTATAATATAGTAGGTTTTCAAACCAACCTGCGCTTTCCCGAGCAAAAGAGGGTTTTCTCCATGATACCCGGCCTTGAAAATGCCGAGTTTGTGCGTTATGGCGTTATGCACCGCAACACATTTTTGGATTCCCCACGGCTGTTGTCGGCCGACTTTTCGCTAAAAACCCGCCCCGAGATATTTTTTGCAGGACAGATAACAGGGGTGGAGGGCTACATTGAATCGGCGGCCTCGGGCATAGTGGCCGGGATAAACATGGCAAGACATTTGCAGGGCAAACCCTCGCTTATACTGCCACATGACTGCATGATTGGCGCACTCACAGCATATATCAGCGATCAAAGTGTTGTGGATTTTCAGCCCATGGGCTGTAATATGGGAATTCTACCCCCAAGCGACACCCCCATTAAGGATAAGCGCCTGAGATATGAAAATGTTGCAAACAGAGCTATTAGCAGCCTAAAAAAGGCGCTTGATGAGCAGTTGTATTAACCTTACAGTGTCTTTGACAGAAAAACTTTAAAATACATACCTACTTAAAGTTAAAACAAGTAGTTGTTTTTCTCCCCATTTTGGGATGACCCAAAAACATGGCATAAAATATAACCATTATTTTAATGTCTGTTTTATGCCGAACGCAGAAAGGAATGGTCATAATTATGAAGATTATAGTCGATGCATTCGGAGGTGACAACGCCCCTCTTGAGGTCATTAAGGGGTGTCGCATGGCGGCCGACGAGTATGGTTGTGACATAATCCTCTCGGGTGAGGAGGATAAAATAAGGCAGGTGGCATCACAGCAGGGGATATCCCTTGATGGAATTGAGCTTTCTGCCGCCAGTGGCTTTATACCCATGGATGCCGAGCCGACCGATGTGCTTAGAAAGTATAAGGGGTGCTCCATGGAAAATGCCATGCAACTTTTGGCTGCAGGGCAGGGTGATGCGGTGGTAAGTGCCGGCAGCACAGGGGCACTGCTTGTGGCCGGCACCATGATTGCCAAAAGGGTGAAGGGCGTAAAACGCGCCTGCCTTGCCACGGTACTTCCCACCTCAAAACAAAACATGCTACTGCTGGACTGTGGCGCAAATGTGGAGTGCCGCCCCGATATTCTTTGCCAGTTTGGAATAATGGGATCGGTGTATGTTGAGAATATTTTGGGTACAAAAAATCCACGCGTAGCCCTTGTAAATGTGGGAGCCGAGGAAACAAAGGGCGGCCCACTGCAAATTGAGGCTTTTGGGGCCTTAAAAGAGGCTCCCATAAACTTTATTGGCAATGTTGAGGCCCGTGAAATACCTCAGGGCGCCTGCGATGTGGCCGTGGCCGATGGCTTTACCGGCAATATCATCCTAAAGCTCATGGAGGGCATGGCAAAGTTTTTCTCGGCCGAGTTTAAGGCAATTATGCTGAGAAATATTTTTACAAAACTCGGTGCGCTTTCCATGAAAAAGGGCGTGTCGATAATGAAAAAGAAGCTCGATGCCTCGGAGCACGGTGGTGCACCGCTGTTAGGTCTTAAAAAGCCGGTTATAAAGGCCCACGGCAATTCCGATGCACTTGCCATAAAAAATGCAATACGTCAGGCCATAGCCTGCGTGAAAAACGATGTTTCGGGTCAGATAGAGGTTTACATGTCCAAGTTGTCCGCCGATAAAGTGGTGGCGGAATAATTTTCGTCTGGGAGGAAGCCATGAACCGGGATGAGATTTTAGATTTTGAAAACGATATAGGGTATAAATTTAAGGATAAAAAGTATCTTACCATCGCCCTCACCCACTCCTCATATTCCAACGAAACCAAAGAGGATATTCAGGATAATGAGCGTCAGGAGTTTTTAGGGGATGCTGTGCTATCAATTGTGGTGTCGGACTACCTGTTCTCCCGCTTTGATATGGCCGAGGGAGAGCTTACAAAACTGCGCTCGGCCATAGTTTGTGAAAAAGGGTTGTTTGAATTTGCAAAGCGTATAGATATTGGTAGCAGACTTCTGCTTGGTAAGGGCGAGGAGCGCATGGGTGGCCGCGAGCGCCCCTCGGTGCTGTCCGATGCATTTGAGGCCCTTATTGCCGCAATATACCTTGATGGTGGAATTGACCAAGCAAGGGGCTTTATACTGCCCTTTGTTGAGGACTTTTTGGAGTGTAGCGAGGGTGGAACCTTTAAGGACTACAAAACCATGCTCCAGGAAATTGTACAGCAAAACCCTGAGGAACGGGTGCGATATGTCCTGACTGATCAGTCGGGACCCGACCACGACAAGCGCTTTTCGGTTGAGGTGCGCCTGCACAGCAATGTTATAGGGCGCGGTGTTGGAAGAAGTAAGAAAAACGCCGAACAAATGGCGGCCAAAGAGGCTCTTGAACTAATGGGTAAGCAGTAAAACAGAGGTGTTTACATGAAGCTCAAAGGAATTGAAACACAGGGGTTTAAGTCCTTCCCTGACAAAATAAAACTGAATTTCGAACACGGCATAACGGCCGTTGTAGGACCAAACGGCAGCGGCAAGAGTAATATAAGCGATGCCGTGCGCTGGGTATTTGGCGAGCAGTCCAGCAAGACACTGCGTGGTAGCAAGATGGAGGATGTAATTTTTAGTGGCACCCAAAGCCGCAAGCCGCAGGGCATTGCGTGGGTGTCGCTGATTATTGACAACACCGATCGTACCCTTGACATCGACAACGATGAGGTTGTGGTGACACGCAGGCTCTACCGCTCGGGAGAGAGTGAGTACCGCATAAACAAAAATCAGGTGCGCCTGCGTGACATTGTGGAGTTGTTTTTGGATACAGGTCTTGGCCGTGATGGTTACTCCATAATAGGACAGGGACGAATTGCCGAAATTGTGGGTGCCAAGAGCACACAGCGCCGTGAGATATTTGAGGAAGCGGCAGGCATTGCAAAATTTCGTATGCGCAAGACCGATGCCGAACGTCGCCTAAATGCGGCCGAGGAGAACCTTGTGCGTCTGCGTGATATTTTGGGCGAACTTGAGGGGCGGGTTGAGCCGCTTAGGGTGCAGTCCGAGAAGGCCTCGCAGTTTTTGCTGTATGCGCAGGAAAAAAAGGTGCTGGACATCTCGCTGTGGATGGAAAAGCTGGACAAGCTCCAGACCCAGGCCAAAACACATGAGGATAAACTGCTAATATGCCGAAACGATCGTGATGCCACCGGCATGGAGCTTGACAATATTGCCCAGCAAATAGAAAAAACGCAGGGCCAGCGCCAAGAGATGGCCATATACATAGATAACCACCGCCAGACCATAAGGAGCCTTGAGGAAAGTATTTCAAGGGCCGATACCGAGATAGCTGTAATGGAGAACGACATTCTGCATACAAATGAGAATGTACAGCGCATGGAGCAGGAGCTGAAAACGGCCGACCTTGCCCATAGTGAGCACGAGCAAAGACTTGAGCAAAATAAATCACAACTTGAACAAAAGCAGTCCGAGCGTGAGGAAAAACGCCTTGGTATGTTGGCAATTTCCACCGCAATAGAGGATAAAAAAAGCAACCTAAACCGCCTGGCCTCAGAGGTTGAAAGCCTAAAGGCACAGCGTTTTACACTGCGTGAGGGACTGGACAGTGCACGCCAAACAGCGGCATCCTCTTTAGGGCTTATAGAGGACACCCAGAGTCGTATTGAGGGGCTTCGTCAGTCGTCCGAGCAAAAGGATGAGAACCTTGCACGCATTGAGGGTGAACTTTTGCAGTGCGAAGGCTTTGTGCAGGAACTGCGAGACACAATTGAGGGTCTGCAAAACAGCCAAAAAGGCTATGAGTTAAAGGTAGGGTCGCAACAGGATAAGCTTCAAAGGCTTTTGGCCGAGCAACATGCTCTTGACCAAAAGGCAGGGGAGCTTCTTTCGCGCGCACAGCTTTTGTCAGACATGGAAAAGCAGATGGAGGGCTTTGGCGCCAGTGTAAAATTTATCATGAAGCAGTCGTCCGACGGGGGACTGTCGGGTGTTGTAGGGCCTGTTTCGGGGCTTATTTCTACCGATGACCGACACTCCACCGCCATTGAGATTGCCCTTGGTGCCGCCATGCAGAACATTGTGGTGGAAAACGAAAATGTGGCAAAACAGGCAATATCACGCCTAAAACAGGCCAAGGCAGGACGCTGTACATTTTTGCCGGTATCGACCATTAAGGGCAACCGCATACAGGAAAAAAGCCTTGAGAGCAAGGCAGGATTTGTGGGTGTTGCCGCAGATTTAGTGCGGGCAGATCAGCGTTTTTCGGGTATAATAACCTCACTGCTTGGGCGTATTGTTGTGGCCGAAAATATTGATTTTGCTGTCGAGATATCCAAGGCTTTTTCGGCAAGATTTAGAGTGGTAACCCTTGATGGACAGGTGGTAAATGCGGGCGGATCGCTCACCGGTGGCTATGTTACCAAGAGTGCCGGCATACTTGGCCGTCGCAGTGAGATAGAACGTCTGCGCACCCAGGCCGCTGAGATTGGCCAGCAGTCCAAGGCCATGGAGGGTGATGTTACCAAGCTGTCGGGTGAGCTTTCGGGGCAACGTGCCGCCCTTGACGGCATTGCGGCCGAGCTTAAAACGGCAGGAGAGGATTTGGTGGGGGCACAGGCCGAACATCGCCGCCTAACCATGACCCGTGACGAGGCCGCCGACACACACACCCGAGCCAAAAATGATTACCGAGATCTCTGCGCCCGACTTGAGGAGCTAAAGGCAAAATCCAGCTCTTCCGAGGAGGCCGCCGATGCCATAACCGACCAGCTTTCGCACATTGAGGAGGAGCTGTCGGCCAAGGGCGAAAAACGACAGGAACTCCTGGACGGCACCGAGCAGGATGGCGAGAGCTTTGCCACCATACGCATGGAGTTTATGTCGGCCGAAAAGGATCTTGAGCAGATAAGAAGCGCAATAGAACTCTTGGAAAACCAAAGGGATGGACACAGCCGACACCTTGAAGAGATAAGGCAACAAATTCAGCAGTTGTTGGACAGAGTGGAAACTGTGCGGGGTGACATTGAGGAGCGACGCAGTCGCACCGAGACCGAGCGAGAGCGTGTGGCCGAGCTTTCGGGAGATATAGAGCAAAAGTCAGCCCAGAGCCTTGCCCTTGAGCAAAGTGTGACCGAAGCCCGAAAGCGTGAGCGTGAGGTCATGCACTCACAGCAACAGATATCGGCCGAGCTTGCCCGCCTTGAGGAGCGTCACGCAGGTGTTATGAACGACTTTGACTCGATAATTTCAAAGTTGTGGGAGGAGTACGAGCTGTCCCGTACACAGGCGCAGGAACTGGCAATACCCCTTGAGGATGTGCAGGTGGCGCAGCGCCGATCAAACGAACTAAGAGGCAAAATTAAGGGGCTTGGCAGTGTAAACCTTGGAGCGATTGAGGAGTATAAAGAGGTGGCCGAGCGCTACGAATTTATGCGCACTCAGGTGGAGGATGTAGAGCATTCTAAGCGGGAGCTTGGCAAGATTATTACCGAGCTTACAGGCGAGATGTGCAGTATATTCAGCGACAAATTCACCGCTATAAACACCGAGTTTTCCCGAATATTTGTCGAATTGTTTGGTGGCGGACGGGGACACCTTGAACTGTCTGACCCCACCGATGTGCTTGAAAGTGGCATAGATATATATGTACAGCCCCCCGGCAAGCTTATAAAAAATCTTTCGGCATTGTCGGGCGGCGAGCAGGCATTTGTGGCCATTGCAATATATTTTGCAATACTAAAGGTAAGCCCTGCACCGTTTTGTCTAATAGATGAGATTGAGGCCGCATTGGATGATGTTAACGTAACAAAGTTTGCAACATACCTGCGCCATATGACCGACAAAACACAGTTTATTGCCATAACCCACCGCCGTGGCACCATGGAGGAGGCCGACGTGCTTTACGGTGTTACCATGCAGGAGGAGGGCGTGTCCAAGGTACTGCGCCTGAATGTAAGCGAAATTGAGCAAAAACTTGGCATGAAGTAGCCACCCACCCAAAGACCTTGGGCGGCTCCGCCCCCAAACCCCCGAAAACTTTTTGGGAAAAAAGTTTTATCAAAAACCTCACACCTTTGCCCTGCAAAGGACGCAGGGCAAAGCGACATTTTGCACATAGCTATCCCAACATTATTCTTGGTCGGCAATTTGGCAGTGGATTTGGCGCTTTATGGCTCACACATTCGCCCAAGCGCCACTCGCGCCCTTGGCGTGAGCGCACCCCTTCGGGGTCGCAAATCCACACCCCAAATTACCGCCTTTTGAAGTCTAACTATATGCAAACAAAATGGAGTAGCATATGAATAAAAGTAAGGGTGCGATAATTTCTTTATGTCTTGCGGTATTAGCACTAATTATAGCAATAATAAGCTTTATTATTACAGGTTTGCAGACCTCGTCGGTACTACTAATGATAGGTATGGTGCTTATTATGGCGGCAAACATTGCTAGTTTTATTCGTGATAAAAAACAGTAGGGGTAGGTAAAGGCATAGATTATTATGGGAGAGGTGCTTTTATGAAAAATCCAAATTACCAAAAGGAAATAGTCGCCTTTGTATTTTTGTGGCTTGGGGTTGCGTTTGTGCTTTGTGGTACGTTAGCGTTTTTAGGGCTACTTCTTCCATCAGAGCACTCGCTTGTGCAGGACCCCCTTTTAATGGGAAGAATATTTTGCTTTAGCGGCACGGGACTTTGCGCTGTGCAGGCGGTTTTAATCGTGATGGCAGGGCGACAGAACATACGACAAAACGAGATTATTGCCTGTGGGGTAAAGACAAGTGGAATAGTGGAAGATGTGCGCCGACAATACCATATTAAGTGGAAAAAACAGGTGCCGTATAGAGTGAATTATACCTATGAGTGGCAGGGGAAGATACATCATGATAAAAGCCGACTGCTCTGGGAAGCACCCAACATGACTCAGGGTCAGCGCATAGAAGTGTTTGTAGATGAACAGGGCAAATCTGCCGTGGCGTTATAGTGTAGTGTAGGTGCAGGGCGGTGTCCTGAATCAATATGAAAAAATATAGAATGGAGCGTATAAATGGGATTTTTCTCAAACCTTGGCAAGGGGCTAAAAAAGACACATGACAGCATAGTAAAACGAATAGATCAAGCTGTGACGGTGATAGGCGGCATTGATGAAGATCTATTTGAGGAGATACTCGACATACTTATTTTGGCCGATGTTGGTGTGGCCACCTCAGAGAAGATTGTAAAACTTCTTAAGGAAGAAATACGCAGTAGGGGCATAAAAGATCCTGCCGAAATTAAGGTATTACTGCGTGAAATTTTAAGCGAAATACTAAAGGGTGAGGCCGATTTGCGCCTTGGAACAAAGCCCTCGGTAATACTTGTTATTGGTGTAAACGGTGTGGGCAAAACCACCACCATAGGTAAGCTTTCGGCACGACTTGCGGCCGAGGGCAAAAAGGTGCTACTTGGTGCGGCCGATACCTTCCGTGCCGCCGCAATAGATCAGCTTGAGGTTTGGGCCGAGCGTGCAGGGGCCGACATTGTAAAGCACGATGAAGGCTCCGACCCTGCGGCGGTGGTGTTTGATGCCATTACAGCCGGCAAGGCACGTGGAGCGGATGTTATAATCTGCGACACCGCAGGACGCCTGCATAACAAGAAAAACTTGATGGATGAGCTTTCCAAGATAACACGTGTGGTACAGCGTGAGGCCGCAGATTGTGAC
>CAYJGQ010000019.1:0-3506 GCA_964369885.1 uncultured Oscillospiraceae bacterium | reverse complement strand
ATTGCTTTTGGTGGTGGATGCCTCGACAGGTCAAAATGCGGTAAATCAGGCCAGACTGTTTGGCGAGAGTGCCGACATTACGGGCATCATTTTAACAAAGCTTGACGGCACAGCCAAGGGCGGTGTTGTTGTGGCAATAAAGGACTCGCTTAACATACCTGTTAAGTTTGTGGGTGTGGGAGAGCAGGTAAATGATCTTAGGCCCTTTGTGCCCGAGGAGTTTGTGGCGGCGCTGTTTGGCGATGAGGAGGAAAACTGATGAAGCTTGTCATTGCCACCCGCAACATGGGAAAGCTGGCCGAGTTTGGGCGCATACTTGCCCCGCTTGGCATAACAGCAGTGGCTCAGGAGGAGGTTTGCCCCGGGCTTGAGGTTGAGGAAACCGGCACCACATTTGCCGCAAATGCGCGCCTAAAGGCCGAGGCCATATTTCAGGCCACCGGCATGATGGCAGTGGCCGATGATTCTGGGCTGTGTGTTGATGCGCTTGATGGCGCTCCCGGGGTTTACTCGGCACGTTATGCAGGGGCCAATGCCACCGACGAAATGCGCATACAAAAGCTGTTAAAGGCCATAGAAAACATCCCAAATCCACAGCGCACCGCGCGTTTTGTGTCGGCCATATGCTGTGTGGGGCAGGGACTGCTAATAGAGTGCGAGGGCGTATGTGAGGGGACTATTGGACATGCCCCCCAAGGGGTGGGCGGTTTTGGCTATGACCCGATATTTTTTGTGGGTGAGCAAAGCTTTGCCCAGATGAGCGCCGAGCAAAAAGATGCTGTAAGTCACAGGGGCCGTGCCCTTAAAATATTTTACGATCGACTTAAAACAGAGGTGTGAGGTTTGTAGATTCAGACCTCGTGATTGCCCCACAAATAAAGTTGGGGCGACAGAAAGGAAAGGTTATATTAGATGTTAAGTAGTAAACAACGTGCAAAGCTAAGAGGGCTTGCAAATCCCATAGAAACAATACTGCAGGTGGGCAAGGGTGGTGTGGGCGAACAGCTTATAACCCAGGTGAATGATGCCCTGGCCGCCCGTGAGCTGATAAAACTGCGCGTGCTTGAAACAGCCCCAGGAACGGTAAAGGAAACCGCATTTGAGCTGGCCGAGGCCACAAAGTCCGAGGTGGTGCAGACCATTGGTGCACGTTTTGTGCTATACCGCAGAAACCCAAAAGATCCGGTGATTGACATTGGTAAGTAACAAGGTTGGAATATTTGGGGGGACCTTTAACCCAATACACCTGGGGCACACAAGGATGATACAGGCCGCCAAAGATGAGTTAGAGCTTGATAGTGTCATTGTAATTCCAACGGCCATACCGCCACATAAGCACCAAAAGGAGTTGGCCACGGCCGAGCATCGCCTAAAGATGTGCCGTTTGGCGCTGGCCGACCTGCCATGGGTGGTGGTAAGTGATATTGAAATCAGACGCGGTGGCAATAGCTACACCGTAGATACCCTAACACAGCTTGAGGGCGAGATGCCAAACTCACAGTTTTTTTTGGTGGTGGGCGGCGACATGCTCCTTGGTTTTAAGGGTTGGTGGCGGTGGAAGGATATACTGAAAATGGCCACACTGTGTGTAGCCCCAAGGGAGAAGACCCAGATACCACAGCTTTGTGCCAAGGCTCAGCAGTTTACACTGATTGGCAACGGGTGCAGGGTGATGAACACCCCGGTGCTTGAGATATCTTCCACCGAAATACGGGAACAGCTAAAAGGGGATACTTTGCCAACACTGCTATCGCCCGAGGTGGCCGACTACTGCCGCTTTTATGGCCTATACAGTCAGGAATAATGGGCGATATGGCCGAAAGGACTGATTAAATGGATTATAATGAGATAGTGCGATCCCAAATGGGGGAGAAGCGCTACACCCACTCGGTTGAGGTGGCAAGACAGGCGGTACACCTTGCAAAAATTTGGGGAGCCGATGAAGAAAAAGCCCATCTTGCAGGCCTTGTGCACGACATCTGCAAAGAGTGGTCAAAAAGCGACATGTTGAAACATATCGGGGAACATGATATAATTCTCGATAAAATCACCCTAAAGGAGTCGGGCCTTTGGCATGGTATAATTGGCAGTGTATATATACAGAAGATAGGCATTGTGGATGAGGAGATAATATCGGCGGTACGCTACCACACAAGTGGCAGAGCCAAAATGACCATCCTTGACAAAATAATCTACCTTGCCGACCTCACCTCGGCCGACCGCGATTACCCCGAGGTTGACTACATGCGAGAACTTTGCAATACCTCACTGGACAGAGCCATGTATGAGGCGTTACAATTTATAATGGGTGATCTAATAAGAAGCGGCATGGCCATTGTTAAAGATACCTATAAGGCTTATAATTACTATCTTGATAAACACCAAAGAAACGGAGGAACGATATGACTTCTCTTGATATGGCCAAAGCGGCCGCAAAGATACTAAGCGATAAAAAAGCGCAGGACATTTCGGTAATAAAAATAGGTGAACTTAGCACACTTGGGGACTACTTTGTTGTGGCCT
Source organism: uncultured Oscillospiraceae bacterium (assembly GCA_964369885.1). Lineage (GTDB taxonomy): Bacteria > Bacillota > Clostridia > Oscillospirales > Ruminococcaceae > Heteroruminococcus. Next base: position 983 of record CAYJGQ010000019.1, on the reverse strand, counting down.
CGGGTGGCAGTACAATTCAGGTAAGGGCGCTGGCCGACGAAATTGACGAAAAATTCTCGGTACAGGGGCGTGAACCCAAGCGCATTGAAGGCTACCAGAGCTGCACCTGGATTTTGATGGATTACTACGATGTTATGATTCACATCTTCCTTGAGGATTCGCGCCAGTTTTACGGCCTTGACCGCCTGTGGGGAGATGCCCCGAGGGTTGAGCTTGAAGGGGTCGTTGACTGATCACCACAAAGACCTGGGGGGCGCCGTCCCCGAACCCCTGCCACCTTTTGTAAAAGGTGGACGAAAACTTTCTCCCCCTGCCCGCAAAAGGCACGGGCAGGAGAGCTTTTATACAATCTGCGCCGCCAAAATCGCCATCTTGGGCGAGGGTAAGGCTCCGGATTTGGTGCCTGTGGGCACCCGCCCCGCCCCCACGGGCGCGGCACACCTCTGTTGAGGTGAAATCCTCCGCCACACCCCGGCCTATTCTCAGGCGGTATATTTGTAGGGACAACCATTTTCCCTGCGACTGATTATCACAGGAGGTCTGTCATGTTCGGCGAGAAAAAACAAAAGCGATTTATTAAAAAAGAAGACCAAGGCATGAACGGTGGAGGGGTGCAAATAGTGGTGGATACTCAGACGGGGGTAAACTACCTTATGACAGTGGGGAACGGCCCGTCGGGCATAACACCACTGCTTGATCGGGATGGCAATGTGGTGATTGATAGGTAAAAAGCCTCGTAAAACACAACAATAGGTGTGGGAGGGGCGCAGGCTATCACCCCGAAGGGGTGTGAGTGCGCCTGCGTAGCAGGCGGGGTCGGGCGGCCACCGAGCGTGCGAGGTGAAAAGCCGCCATGGCCGAAGCTGCGCCCACGCCGAAGCAGGGCCTAACTTTAGAAGTAGATGGAAAAACTCCTTTCACCTGCGCCCTTTGCAGGTGAAAGATTAAAAGTTTTTGATTAAACTTTTTACAAAAAGTTTGCA
>CAYJGQ010000018.1:0-26048 GCA_964369885.1 uncultured Oscillospiraceae bacterium | reverse complement strand
GGGTGGGGCGGAGGCTTTGCCCACGAAGTGGGTGCCACTGCCATAGGCAGTGGTGACTGCTGTCCGAGCGTGCGAGGACAATAAGCAGTAAAGCCGTGGCCACGCCACCGCCGAAGATGTACCTATAATCAGCAAGAGGGTAAAAAACTTCGCCCCCTGCCAAAGGCAGGGGGCGTGCATAAGTTTTGGGTCAAACTTTTTTCAAAAAGTTTGTGGGGTGTGGGGCAAAGCCCCACGGTCTTGGTCTTGACCCTTCGCGTAAGCGACAAGTCTACCCCAAACGAAGTTTCATGTATGATATGATGGCCTCGGCACAGCCGTCAAAGCCCAGACGTTCGCTGTTTAGGCAGAGGTCATAGTTACGGGCGTTATCCCAGTCGTTGCCGGTGTAGTACCTGTAATACTCGCTGCGGTACTGATCAAATTTGCGGATATCCTGCGCTGCTTCTTTGCGGCTACGGCCAAACAGTTCCATTACCTTCTCGGTGCAAAATTCCTCGCCTGCGTAAATAAACACCCTAATAAGGTTGGGATGCCCGGCCAGAATGTAGTCGGCACAGCGTCCTACAATAATGCAGGATTCTTTCTCGGCCAGTTGCTTTATGACCTTGGCCTGCAAACTAAACAGATTTTTTTCGCTTAGGTAATCCGAGTGTTCGGGATGAATAATGTTACCATCATAATGGCTAACATCACTACGAAACAGTTTGCTTAAATTAACACGCTCATCCACACGGCCAAACAGACGCTCGTGCACGCCGCTATCGTCCGAAGCAAGGCGTATGAGTTGGCGGTCATAATAATTTATGCCAAGTCGCTCCGACAACATTTTGCCCATGGTCTTGCCACCACTGCCATATCCTCTGGCAATCGTTATAACATAATTACTGTTTTGCATATTACAAACCTCCTTACTCACCAAGGTATGCTTTTTTAACCGAATCATCGTTCATTAGCTTTGTAGCGTCACCCTCAAGCACAATATTACCGGTTTCCAAAACATAGGCACGATCAGCGATTGACAGCGCCTTTTTAGCATTTTGTTCTACCAATAGTACGGTGGTTCCGCCCTTGCTTATCTCGGTTATAATATCAAAAATTTCCGACACAAATATAGGAGAAAGCCCCATAGAAGGCTCATCCATCAAAATGATGCTGGGTTTTGACATCAGTGCACGCCCCATGGCCAGCATCTGCTGTTCGCCGCCCGAAAGAGTACCGGCTATCTGGCGTTTACGCTCCTCAAGACGTGGAAAACGCTTGTAAACCATGGCCAAATCTTCCTCAATGGCCTTTTTGTCGTTTGATATATAAGCGCCGAGTTTTAGATTATCATAAACCGTAAGCTGTTGGAATATGCGTCGTCCCTCGGGAACGTGGGCCATACCCATGCCCACAATTTTGTGGGGGGCAACCTTAGTAAGATCCTTGCCGCAAAACTGCACAGCACCTGTCTTGGCCTGCATAAGCCCTGTAATGGTGTGCAAAATTGTGGTTTTGCCGGCGCCGTTGGCACCGATAAGCGCTATTACCTCGCCCTCGTTTACCTCAAAGGAGATACCCTTAATGGCGTGGATCATTCCGTAGTACACATGAATATTTTCAACCGATAGCATAGCCATTTTGCGTCCCCTCCTTATTCTCCAAGATATGCCGTGATAACCTGTGGGTCATCCAGCACCGTTGCGGTATTGCCACTGGCAAGCGTTGTACCAAAATTCAGCACCGACACGGTCTCACATATGCCGCCCACAAGTCGCATGTCGTGCTCTATTAGCAGTACGGTCATATCAAAATTATCTCGGACAAAACGTATGGTCTGCATCAGTTCCTCGGTTTCATTGGGGTTCATGCCGGCGGCAGGCTCATCAAGCAAAAGTAGTTTTGGCTTGGTGGCCAGTGCCCTTGCAATTTCAAGCTTACGCTGTTTGCCGTATGGAAGCCCCGAGGCCAAAAGATGCGCCTCCTTTTCAAGGCCAAAGACCTCAAGCAGTTCCATAACCTTAACATCCATGGCGGCCTCCTGCGCATGGTAGCGAGGAAGACGGAAAAATCCATCCATAAGGCCGTAGGTCTGGTGGTTATTCAGGGCAACCTTTACATTGTCGGCCACACTCATTTTGTGGAAAAGTCTGATGTTTTGAAATGTACGGGCAATGCCCATACGATTTATCTCGATGGTGCTTTTGCCGTTTAGCTTTACTCCGTCCAAAAAGAAACTTCCGGCTGTAGGCTGATATACACCGGTTAGCAGGTTGAATACGGTGGTTTTACCGGCACCGTTGGGGCCAATAAGTCCATAGAGGGATCCCTTTTCAATGGCGACAGTGAAGTCGTCAACGGCGCGAAGACCGCCAAAACTAATACCAAGATTTTTTACCTCAAGAAGTGCCATAGTTACCCCTCCTTCCTGCCGGTTGCGGCTTTTGGTATAAACTTAGCTCCAAGGCTGTAAAACTTATCCTTAAAAGCCTTAAAACGGGGGGAAGATCCAAGTAGCATCATTACAATAAGTGCAATGGCGTATAGCAGTAGGCGGTATTGGCTGGCCTCACGCAGTAGCTCAGGCAGTGCCGTGATAACACAGGCCGAAATAACCGATCCGCGAATGCTGGCCATACCTCCCAGTACCACCATTACAAGAATTTCAATCGACACATTGTAGTGAAAGTCGGTTGGTTCAAGGGTGGATTTGAAGAAACCAAACATTACCCCTGCCATGCCTGCAAAACATGCGGCTATTGTGAATGTTAGGATCTTGTAGTTTTTTAGGTTAATGCCAACACTCTGGGCGGCAATGGCATTGTCACGAATGGCTGTTATGGCACGGCCGTGACGTGAATTTACAAAGTTTACCGATAGCAGTATAACCAGGAGTACCACAGCAAACATGGGAAGAAAGGTTTCGGCCTTGTTGCCAAGGCTGGGGATGCCGTTTAATCCACTTGTGCCGCCTGTGCCGGGTATTATTTTTAAAAAGCTTCGTATAACCTCACCAAATGCAAGGGTTACAATTGCAAGGTAGTCACCCTTTAGGCGCAGTATTGAGGAACTGATGAGAAACCCGCCTATGGCCGCCACCACGCCGCCTATAATCAGTGCGATGATGAACTGCAGCAGTACCGGCAGGGTGGTGTTAACAGCAAAGATACAGCCGGCATAACCGCCTATGGCGTAAAAGCCTGCGTGCCCCAGCGAAAGCTCTCCCAGAAAGCCCACCACAAGGCAAAGCGAAACTGCAAGCACAATATTGTAACACATGCGCAGTACAATGGACTGCATACTGCGGGATAATATGCCCTGACTGATAAGCACATAAACAAGAGCATAAACCAGAATGGCCAGAAGGGCGGTGATTATATTTTTCTTGGTAAGTATTTTTTTCATAATTGCCCTCCCCCTTAAACTTTCTCTATTGTCTTCTTGCCCAAAAGCCCTGAGGGTTTAAGCACAAGCATGAGAATTAGTATTGCAAAGGCCACGCCGTCGGCGGCCGGTTTTATGGCATCGGGCAGATATACAATGGTAAAGGCCTCGATAAGCCCTATAAGCACACCGCCCAGCATTGCACCGGGGATTGAGCCTATACCACCAAAAACAGCGGCCGCAAAGGCCTTGATGCCAAAAACAGCACCTGTGTAGGGGTCTACGTTTTGGTAGCGTGCCACATAGAGTATGCTGGCCACGGCGGCCAACGCAGAGCCTATTATAAATGTTATGGAAATAGTTGCGTTTACATTTACACCCATCAGCTGTGCCGCACCCTTGTCCTCAGACACAGCCAGCATTGCACTACCCATTTTGGTTTTCTTTATAAATAGTGTAAGTGCAATCATTATCACCACGGTGGTAACCCAGATTATGATGGATACACCGGGGATGCTTACCACACCAAGCTCCAGGGAGGGTAGGGTGAGAATTTCGGGGAAGAATACACGCTTTGAGCTGAATATGAGCAGTGAGAGATTTTGAAGCAGGTAGGAAACGCCTATGGCGGTGATAAGCACCGACAATGGGGAGGAGTTTCGCAGTGGTTTATAGGCCAGCTTCTCGACCGTGAAACCCAGTGCCGCACATACCAAAACACATAGAATGAGTGTTAACCAAATGGGCATATTCATCTGCATTAAGAAGACCATGATGGTGTATGCACCCACCATTATTACATCGCCATGGGCAAAGTTTAGCATCTTGGCGATGCCGTACACCATGGTGTAGCCAAGGGCCACCAGTGCAAAAACGCTACCACGGTTTATTCCGTCTATGAGCGTGGAGAAAAAAACGTCCATAAAAATGCTCCGTTCCGCCGTTTGGAGTCGGCACAAAATGATAGTAAGGCAGATAAACCCTACTTATTAATATATATGAAAGTCAAAGTGGGTATAAACAGGCTATAAAGTCCCGAAGTTGCCATTTGACCTATCATCCGGTGTAAAAAAGAAGAAAAGCACACATAAAGGTATTATATAGATAAATCGCTAAATAATCAACATGTTTTGACATATAAATGGGGCTAAAATCTGTCGTGGAGACAATGTTTGCCGACAAAGCGGCGGTGAGAGTGGCAGATTAGCCGATTTTAGATGGGGTATGGTAAAAAAGAGGGTGGGGAGCCGCATTGTCGACTCCCCACCGCAACCTTGTGATTAAACTTTAAGAAAGTCCTATTTTACTGAGCAACATACTCGCCGTTTACAATCTTAGCAACCTTAGCATCCTTGTTGGGTTCGCCCGATGCGTCGAATTCAAGCTTGCCGGTAAGGCCGTCAAGCGAGATTTCGGTCATAGCGGCAACAAGAGCTGCGTTGTCAACGCTACCGGCAGTTTCCACAGCAGCCTTGATAACATAGATGGCATCGTAGCCGTCGGCAGCAAACTGGTCGGGAGCAACGCCGAACTTCTCGGTGTAAGCGGCGGTGAACTCAACGATTGCGGGGTTGGAGTCGGTGGATACGAAGGGGGTCAGGAAGATAAGACCCTCTACAAGAGCGGCATTCTCGCCCTCAAGGTAGTTCAGGATGCCGTCGATGCCGTCACAACCAACGTAGGGAAGAGCAATTTCCTTCTTGTTGGCCTCAATAACAATCTGGGCAGCCTTCTCGGCGTAGATGGGCATAAAGATGAACTCGGCATCAGAGCTTGCGATGGTGGTCATCTGGGCGCTGAAGTCGGTAGCGTCGCTTGGGAAAGAGGTGTCGGCAACAATCTCGCCGCCCAAAGCGGTGTAAGCCTCTTTGAAGGAGTTGTAGATGCCGGTGGAGTAGCTGTCGTCCTGGTTGTGGATTACAGCAGCCTTGGTGTAGCCAAGGGTGTTAAAGGTGTACTCGGCCATAGCCACGCCCTGCAGGGGATCGGTAAAGCAGATGCGGAAGGTGTTGGGGTTGATAGCACACTCGATCTGGGAAGCGGAGGGGGTAACCTGAAGGATACCGTCCTGGGCAACCAGGTCATTGATGGCAACGCCTGCACCCGAAGTTACAGTACCCATCATGATCTGCATACCCTGATCCATTAGCGACTCGTAGGCAGACTTTGCCTTTGCGCCGTCGGCCTCGTCGTCCTCAAAAAGGAAGGTAACGTTCATGCCGTTGATGCCGCCTGCTGCGTTGATCTCGTCAACTGCAAGCTGTGCACCCTGCTGAACCGAGATGCCGTAGGTGGCAGCGTCACCGGTAAGGGGGCCCGAACCACCGATGATAAGCTCACCGCCGGCAGGTGCCTCTGTGCCTTCGGTACCCTCGGCCTGGGACTCGCCTTCGGGTGCTTCGGTGGATCCGCAAGCGGCAAGACCAAGAACAAGGCCAAGTGCCAATACAATGCTAAGAAGCTTCATAATGCTGTTTTTCATTCTAATAATTCCTCCATTACATAACATTTTTTTCATAGAAGCTAAGGCAGTTTTACCATAGGTTCTAATTTGTATATATTACACCAATAAAGGGTGCAATGTCAAACTAATTTAACATGCTATTAAGTAAAAGTTAACAATAGTATGCGCTTAGCTTTTGTGAAACATCACAAAAGCAGTGGCCCGGCACTGCTGGGCAGCACCACATAGCGCATATAGGCCTTAAAAAATGCTGGATGGGCAAGCTTAATTAGGATTTTTGGTCATCCTTTTCGCGCAGCTCCACACGACGAATTTTGCCGCTTATTGTCTTGGGCAGGGTCTCCACAAACTCAACAATTCTTGGGTATTTGTAGGGGGCAGTCTGCTTTTTAACATACTCCTGAAGTTCCTTTACAAGCTCGGGGGTGCCCTCATACTGCTTTGTAAGCACAATGGTGGCCTTTACAACGGTGCCACGCACGGGGTCGGGGGCGCCGGTTACGGCACACTCCAGCACCGAGGGGTGCTCCATTAGCACGCTTTCAATTTCAAAGGGGCCAATGCGGTAGCCCGAGGCCTTGATAACATCATCGGTGCGCCCAACATACCAAAGGTAGCCCTCCTCGTCCTTCCAGGCGGTGTCGCCGGTGTGGTAAAGACCATCGTACCAGCATTCCTTTGTGCGCTCCTCGTTTCTAAAGTAACCCGAAAATACACCGATATTCTTTTTGTCCTCGGGGGTGCGCACCACGATTTCGCCCACAGTTCCTGGTTCCACTGAATTGCCGTCCTCGTCAACCAAATCCACATCATAAAGAGGGGTGGGCTTGCCCATGCTGCCGGGGCGTGCCACCGATCCCACAAGGTTTGCGGTAAGTAGGGTGGTTTCGGTCTGGCCAAAGCCCTCCATCAGTGCAAGTCCTGTGTAATCCTTAAAGCGGTTGTAAACCTCGGGATTTAGGGCCTCGCCGGCTGTGGTGGCGTATTTTAGGGAGGAAAGGTCGTAGTTTTCCATGCCCTCCTTGATAAAGAAGCGATAGATGGTAGGGGGGGCGCAGAAGGTGGTAATTCCATATTTCTCGATCATCGAGAGTAGGTCGTTGGGCACAAATTTGTCGTGATCGTAGACAAATACGGTGGTGGCACAGATCCACTGACCGTAAAGTTTGCCCCAAACCGATTTGCCCCAGCCGGTGTCCGAATAGGTAAGATGGATGCCGTCGGCTGTGACATTGTGCCAAAATTTAGCCGTAATGATGTGCCCAAGTGGGTAGGTGAAGTCGTGCAAAACCATTTTGGGGTAGCCTGTGGTGCCCGAGGTGAAGTACATCAGCATGGGGTCGGTGGCCAAGGTTTCTACACGCTCAAGCTTATCCGAGGCGGCCTCAAGCTCGGCATCAAAGTCCAGCCAGCCCTCACGCTGACCCTTTACCATAAACTTTACGGTAAGGTCGGGGTAGTTTTTGTGGGCGGCATCGGCCTGTACCGAAACATCCGAATCGGCGGTGCAGACAAGGGCGGTTACCCCTGCGGCGTTAAAGCGGTAGTCAAAGTCTTTTTCGGTGAGCAGGTAGGTGGCCGGAATTACCACGGCACCGATTTTGTGAAGTCCTAAAATTGCAAACCAAAACTGGTAGTGACGCTTTAGCACCAGCATTACACGGTCACCCTTTTTGATACCCTGCTTTAGGAACATATTGGCCGCCTTGTCGCTGTAACGCTTTAGGTCGGCAAATGTGTAAATGTTTTCATTGCCACGATCGTCACACCAAATCATGGCGCGCTTGTTTGGCTCCTCGGTTGCGATGACATCCATCACGTCATATGCAAAGTTAAAGTTATCGGGATACACACTCTCAAAGCTGTTTAGCACGCCATCTTTGTCAAAGTCGACCTTGCAAAACCGCTGGTAAAAATTATCTAAATTCATTTTAGTAGCTCCAATCCGCCGCAGTATATCGGCTGTAAGTAGTGTTTTGCCCACGGCGGGGCTTTATTTCTTTAGAATGATGGCCAAGAAGGTGCAGGGCTCGCCACCGGTTGCAATCATGCCATGGCCATGCCCCGAATCGTAATAAATTGCATCGCCCGGGCCTAAGATTTCAACATGATCCTCCAGCGCCATTTTTAGGTGGCCCGACAAAACAAAGTCAAGCTCCTGCCCCTCATGGCGGGATAGATGAATTGGCTTATCCTGCTCCTCGGCCTTGTAGGGGGCGGTGACCAAAAATGGTTCACATACCTTGCCATCAAAGCGGTGGGCAAGATGCTGGTACTCAAAGCCCTGACGACGAGAGATGGGCAGTCCTGCGCCCTTGCGCACAATGCTGTAAAATGAGAGCTTGGGCTTATCGCCGGTCAAAAGCTCTACCATGTCCACACCAAACACCTCGGCACACTTAAATAGAAATGTGAAAGAGAAGTCCACGGTGCCGCTCTCGTAACCACGGTATTCCTCGGTAGATACACCGGTTTGCTCGGCCATGCTTTCACAGCTTATTTCAAGTATCTCTCTCAGACCTCTAATTCGTTCGGCCACCTCGACAATTTTTAGTTCCATGACACTTCCTCCTTTTAGGTGAAAAATAAAAAACCGCCCCATACGTATTTGTATGGGGCGGGAATTGACCCGCGGTACCACCCATCTTGCGCCAAAGCGCCACTTAAGGGATTCTAACAAATCCTGAACCGATAACGCTGTTCCTGCGGGGCTGTCTACTTGGGTATCCTTTTGAAGCCCGGCTCCGGGGTGATGGACATGGTCTGCGCTCATTACCGGTTCGCACCAAACACCGGCTCTCTGAAAATGCTGCGGAGATGTCGTCCCCTTCACTGCCTTTTACGTGGTAATATTTTATTTGTGCATAGTATATCTCATGAAAAATAAAAAGTCAATAGCGAATTTTTATTTTTCACCTCAGTTCTGTGCGTAGCAGGTATGTAAGGGATAAAAAAAGAAGGGGGATAAAAAGCAAAAAATCTATTGCGAATATTGCCTTTACTTGATAAAATTATGGGGAGATATGTCGCCCTCGAAAACCTATAATATGGGCAATGTAAAATTATTAAAACAATGTGTAGGTGTTAAATGAAGGATAAAGAAATACTCAATGTGGTAATGGAAATAGGCTATCTTTTGCTAAAACACGGGGCCGAGGTTTACCGTGCTGAGCAAAGCGTTATTTATATCTGCGAGCATTACGCAGTGCAGCGGGTGGACGCCTTTGCCATACCCTCAAGCCTTGTGGTGAGCATTGGTAGCGCAGATGATTTTATAACCCGAACACGACGTGTACATGCCCCACAAACCAACCTTGATAAGGTGGAAAAATTAAATGCGCTGTCCCGTGATATCTGCGAGCAAAATCTGAGTTTTGAGGAAATAACCCGACGCATAGAGCAGATAAAGCACAGTGAGGGCTACCCTCCCATCATAAAAAAATTGGCCATGGCCGCCATGGCCACGAGCTTTACGGTGTTATTCGGTGGCAATGCATATGAGGGTGTGGCCTCCTTTGCAGTGGGCATTATAGTGGCCTTTATAATGGCCTTTTTGGAGCGGCAAAATGCCAACAACTTCATAAAAACGGCCGTGTGTAGCCTTACAATTTCGGCCATGGCGGTGTTTGCAGGAGCAGTTGTGCCGCAACTTTTAACGGTACAACCCATAATGTCGGGCAGTTTGATGCTGTTGGTGCCGGGACTTGCACTGACAAACTGTATGCGTGATTTTATGGCTAATGACTACCTTGCAGGCACAATAAAGCTCGCCGAGGCACTTATGACGGCGCTGGCCTCGGCGCTTGGTGTGGCGGTGGTACTGCTTGGCGCATATTAAGAGGGGGGATATATTATGGACATAATTATAAACACAGTGTTTTCTTTTACTGCCTCACTTTGTTTTGCCGTGGTATTTAACATACGGGATAAAAACCTTGTGTTCTCGGCCATAGGTGGTATGATAGGCTGGATGTTGTTTTACGGACTTTCGTTTGTAATACAGGATGACATTATTAAATACTTTGTGGCCTCGGTGGCCGTGTCGTTTTACTCACGTTACATGGCCAAGCGTACAAAGTCGCCGGTGCTTGTGTTTTTGGTGGTGGCAATAATTCCCCTTGTGCCAGGGTACAGCATCTATAAAACCATGGAAAACCTGCTGATGGCCGATACCCAAACCTTTATTGACTCAGCTGTATACACCTTCAAGGTGGCCATGGTTATAGCCACAGGATTTTTGCTATCTACCAGTAAAATTGAGCTAAGAGGCGGTAAAAATAAAAGCAAACCCGAAAAATGCAGGGTAAAGGTATAAAAATAAAGTCCCTATAAAACATTACAAGGTAACACACAAAAACAGGTGCAAAAAGCTTTGGCTTTGAGCACCTGTTTTGGCCTTTTGGGGCAAATTTATTGCAAAAACTTAGCCCTGCTGTAAAATTTCCAGCACATCCTCATGCTTCATTCCAAGGAGCATTTGACTCTTTATTACATCACGCAAAACACCACGTGCCTGACCGTTTATCTTCATTATTTCATCCAGGGTGTGTTTGTCTTTTGATAAAATACCCACATTCACATCGCTAATTTCATCTGTGAGGGTAAGATCCAGCAGTGGGGTAAGACCGCTCTTTGCAGCCCTGCTACCGTTTTGCGCCTCGGTGTTTTGGCGTGTGAATTTTAGCTTGTCATCGTCTATAAAAAACTTGACATAATACCTGCCGGGCTCAAGGTTTTCAAAGGCATACCGTCCATCACGCCCCTGTGCGTCAGAGCGGGTTGAGCTTATGCGCAGTTGCTGACCCTCCTCGCTATAAAGCACCGCCAAAACATCGTTTACAAAGGACTCCTCCTCGGTGTACAGCCCATCGCCGTTATCATCCACCCAGGAATAGCCCGATATTTTAACCCTGCCCTCCTCGTTTGCGGCCACGGTAAGCCCCACCTTTTCGGGTTCTATGGCCAAGAGGTGCTGCTTTTCACCCGAAAGATCGGTGTAGACAACATCGGCCGCAAAGGAGTTCCAGGCCACCTGCGAAAGCTCCACCCCCACAGGCACTACGGCCGTTACAGCCACCTTGAGGGTCTGCCCCGGGGAGAGTGTTACATCCCGCGTTTTTACCTTAAAGGCGCGCAGGAGGCTTAAATCCTCGGGGAGCTCGGGGCTCCAGTCGTCCTGTGTGCCGATAATATTAAAGTTTGGGCCAAAGCGCAGTGGGTCGGTACTTTGGGAGTAGAAGATGTCAAAATCGGCCGTGGTTTGTTGGGGCACTATTACGGCCACAACCTCGCTTATGGCGTATATGGGGTAGGCGCTGTTTCGTGGTGAGGAGGTTTCGATAACCCCTGTGTCACCAACATAGGGCAAAATATCCACAATCTCAACCTCATCAAGGTCGGCGTTGCCGATGTTTTTTACCGTGATGAGATACTCCAAACTTCCGCCGCTTACCGTTTTGCCAACCGCCGGTTCCTCCATATACTCGCTGTCCAGCAGCCCCTTTACCTTCTTGCCCGAGGAGGTGCTGACAAAATATAATATTCGATTTGTAAGGGTGCCGCTTTTGGCATAATTTTTTGAAATCTGTGGGTCCTGTGCTATATTGCTGTTGTCAACATATATATCCACACTACCCGGAATAACCCCAACACTACCCTGGGTGGACAGCAGTAAAAATGAGTCTATGCTACCCAAAGCTCCCACTGCAACCCTTGCATCAAATTTTATGCTAATAGAGGCAAGCTGTCTAAAGGAAAAGGCATATTCATCACGAAACTCAAACTTTACAAGGGTGTCGCCCTCTGCATTAAAATTTGGTATTAGCTGTACAGGTGGATTTTGTGGAGATATCGCTCCAAATATATCGCCGTAGGAGTAACTCTCGTTGCCCACATATTCAAGCTCTTTTGGCATTAAAAATGCAAGTATGGGGTTATTAAGACGTGAATTTCGACAGTTTACCCCAAAGGTAAACTCAATATCATCATTTGGGCGTATTGGTGTGCTGGCAACCGAGGAGCTAATTGAGGGGCGAAGGGTGCAGTAATTTGCAATCAAGGTAGTGGTGTTTTGCACCCTCTCCTCGGAAAGGCCCCCCTCATCAAAGGTGAGGTGGATATGGTTTACCACCGAGCTGTCTATGCCCACCTCGGGGGATACTATGCCCAAAATCTGGGGCGAGGCCTTGTTTTGCACACCTATCCCCAAGGTTTCAAGCTCCCAGGACAGCTTACTCAGGTTGTCGCCCTGAGGTATAAAGGTGCTTATATCCACCGTGGTGTTATTGTCGGTGTTAAAAGGTCCAAGGCGGCCGGTAAGTCCATTAATGCTCTCATAATCAACAAAATACTCGGCCGATAAATCTTGTCGTATGGCACCAATGTGAAAAGACCCGGTATCAAATCGATAGTAGGTTGCCTCTTGGGGGAGGTCGTTTTCAAAAAGCGCCCCCAATAGTATTTGGTTTCCGGTGTTGCGCAGGCCCATACGGTAGCAAATATACTCGTCAGGAAGGCTGTAATCGGGGGCATAAAGTGTAATGTCTGCATCATAAATTTTATCTGAAAGGGTTATTTCGTGCAGTTCCGTATCCTGTGGCACACCATCTATGCTCCAGGTGGCCATGGTTGCCACCTCGCTGCCTATTTGCAGGCTATCATCTACAAGTGCCCTGTAAATAAACTCGTACTTCTCACCCTTATAGGAGGCAAGCTCAAACACCAGAGAGCCGTCTACAAAGGTGGCAGGTGTGTCATCAGCGCTTTTATCGGCAAACTTTGTGGAAACATCAAGCCCATTAACGGGGTAGGTGGTGTCAAGTGTTAGGATGTCGCTACCGTTACAGGTTATTACCACATTGTTTATCACCGCACCAAGGTCGCCAAAATTTTGCAGCGTGAGCTTATAAAAAACAGCACTGCCGGGAGAGGGTTGGGCGACGGGGAGCACCAACTGGCGTGAAATTTCAAATTGTGGTGTTAGCACAAGGGTTATAAGCTCACTTTGAGAGGAGATGACCTCACTTTGGTTTATTATCATTTTGGGTGAGCATAAAAATGTTTGGCCACTGCCCACATCGGTGGTAAAACTCACCCCAAACCCAAGCCTTACGGCAATGCCAAGATCGGTTATAGCGCCAAAGTCGTAGATCACCTCTCGCCCATTTTCTACAGGGACTTCGCTTACACTCTTTACCGGCTGCTGAACATCGCCCAAAAATAAATTTAAATAATCGGGAATAAACACCTTTATTTGGGCCGAATCAATATTACCTGCAATGCCGTTAAAGCTTGCATTGATGGTATATATAAATACCTGTTCATAATTTCCCGTTTGTCTATCAAGCTGTGTTATTAAAGTTGCCATATTTCCTCCGCAGATAACTCAAGAATAAATCAATACTTTGTGCAGTGCCCCGACTGCCCGCACCGACAGGATGAACTCTTATGGGGGCAGTGTTCGCAGTTATTGTGGCACTTGTCTTCAGGCTCGTTTTGGTCAAATTTGGTGTAAATTTCAAGGGCAGTATTTATTTTGCTAAGCATAAGCCACTCCTTCATAATAAGGCTGTTTATGGTGGCGTTTGTCATCTTAAAGGCGTCGCTTATACATTCACAGCAAATACAGCTGCTATTCATTTGCCGCACAAGAGCCTGCATTCGCTCGCCCTCGGCATTTATTATATGGGCCATGGCAAGCTCTTCAAGCGCCACCGATTCCATAATTTGCACCACCGTTTCACCTATGCTGGGAAGGTGATCTCTTTCGGGTACCTGTGGCATTCCCATTATATATTCCTCCAATACTTATCAACTTAGTTTTTTGTAACATGAATAACTCACTAAAATATAATATAAAATATAAGACCAAATTGACACTTTTTGAGAGGTTTCATATAACCTAATTTAATCAAAAATTTATTTATTTGATACAAGGAGAATACATCATGAAATTATTTTCGGGGATATTTGGGAATAAAAAAACACAGACCACCCCCGAGGTGCCGCAGGCCGAGGTCCAAAACATTGCTGTAAATCCCCCTGAGGCAGGGGAAGATTTTGCTCCACCACAGGTGGTTTTGGACCTTGCGCAGGAGCTTTTGGGGTATGCACAGACAGCACACCTTGGCATGGAGCTTGATTACATGGCCAAAAGCCCCGATACCCAAAAATTTGATTATTTTAGGGCGCTGAACATCCTAAAGAGCATTGCGGATGAGGAGGCAAAAAAGGTTGACACCCACCGACTCATGTTAGAAATTGCAAACAATATAAAGCTTATAAAGAACTCGGGGTTTTCGGCTTCGTTTCATGGGTTTGAAGATTTTTCTGAGGATTTCCCCACGCTTATTTTGGAGTTTGAGGTGTTACTGAATATTCACAACGAGATGCCCGGCCACGCCGACCCACAGTTTCCCGAGCTTTACCAAAAATATGCCGAGCTGTCCGAGGTGTTTCGCAGTGCCACCCAGCAGAGCGTACAGCTGAAAAAAGAACAGCTGGAGCTAAGCGACGAGATAATAAAGTTCACAAACACAGTAAATGAATTTAGCCAAAAATACCGTCTGTCCATCGACTGGGATGGCAAACGACCGCTAATGGCTTCGCTTGGCAATAAGCTTTCTAAAAAACGTGAGGAGCTATCTAAAACCGAGGGAGCCTTAAACCGTGAGATAAAAATACTGTATGAGAACTATCCCACAATGCAAAATGAATTTTTAATGGGGTGCGACTACTATATAAATATTTTGGAGGAAAAAATCAATTTATTTGATGAGGATAGTGTTCACACCGTGGCTTTTGAGCAGATGGCCAATAAATTTGAAGATATTATAAAAACACAGCTGTAACACAAGGTGGCAGATGGAATAGTATGTACTGTGGACACCACAAAAACACCCTTAAGGAGAGTACCCAAACATGTCAATGCCTAATATTCCCGACATTAGCTCAACCGTAAGCATCAACCGTGATGACTCGATTAATATTATCCTGTCGTCCATTGGTATGGAGGAGCTCAGCCTTGCCCACATTCTAAACGCAGAGGCTGAGAAAATTCAGTTTGCACTGGGCACCCTTGAAACCGCCGACGGCGCTGCATCTCTTGAAGATATCATGAAGGTTAACAGCTCGGCCAAGAAAATGCTTCGTGATGTTATCAAAAATCAGATGCTGATCGGCATGAAGATGGAAGATACCGTGGAGCTTGCCCAGATGGATCTTGAGTCGGGCGAAGCCGTGGACCCCGTTCCCCAGCCATAAGTAATTAGTTCAAATGTTGGTGGTGGGTCGCCGTGACCCGCCACCACTTTAGTTTTTATGTAGTTTGGTGATTAATATGAAACTAAAGCAAAGATTAGAGAATTTATCGCTTGCAAAGAGTAACAGCAAAAATATTGCCTTTTTTGGGCTAATAGTAATTTTTTGCATCCTGCTCATACAGTCCACACTGTCCTTGTTTACCGAGCTTAAAATAGAAGAGCTTGCCCAGATAGACGTGGTTTTCAGAACCTCAATAAGCTCAATTTTTGGCTATATGATGAGCATGGTATCCACAAGCGATTTTGTGCTAAAGCCCAAAGTTAAAACACAGCCCACTGCACCGCCTGCCATAGGTTTTAGCCCCCAAGAAAGCACCAAAAGTGATGCGTCACCCAAGGCGGTTACAAGATCTGCGCCGCCGCCAGCGGCCCCGGCATCAGCGCCACTGCCCATAAGCACAGCGCCGATGCTGGATCTTGAAAAGAAAAACTTTGCGGTAAATGTGCAGATAATTGTGCTTACGGCGGTTTGTATATTTTGTTTGTTGGTACTGCTTATTGTGCGCAACTTTAGCATGATGATAGTACCAAACGACTCAAACAGCACCACCCTTGCCATGTTTCGGGATATAATTTCGGGCAGTGTGGGGGCGCTAATAGGCCTCTCAAGAAGCAGTTCATGAGAGAGTGTAGCCACAGCACAGGGCGCAAAAAAACAGGCTATTACCCAATAAAAAGGGTGATAGCCTGTTTTGTGTATTTTGTCTATGGGTTAAAGCGAGCGATCAATCGGTTTTTGCTACTTGGTTTATGTGCACATCCATTTGTGGGTAGGGAATGGAAATTCCAAGGCGATCAAACTCGGACTTAACCCCCTCCATCAAATCGTAATGCAGGTTCCAAAATTCATCCCCCGACACCCACACACGGCATACAAGGTTTATGGCGCTGTCGCCGTGGGAGCTCATGCGCACCAAGGGGGGCGGGTCGGTTAGTGCAAGGGGGTTGCGCTCAATCACCTGCAAAATTGCACTGCGGGCCTGCTCATAATCGCACTCATAGCCGATTGAAAAGGTGAGGTTAAGGCGACGATTAACAGCCGAGGAGTGGTTAATAACCACCGAGTTTACCACCTGCCCATTTGGGATATATATGCGTTTGTTATCAACGGTGGTCATGGTGGTGTGGATAAACCTTATCTCCTCAATTGTGCCGCCCTGATCATCTATATCGCAGTAATCACCCACCACAAAGGGCTTTGTAATTAACAGTGTTACACCCCCCAAAAGGTTGGCCAGCGAATCCTTTACGGCCAGCGAAACCGCAAGACCAATGGCACCAAGTGCCGCCACCAGTGAGGAGGTGGGCACGCCAAGGGATTCCATGACTATAACGGCCAAAAGCATCCACAGCCCAATTCTCGTCAGGGATAGTAAAAATGGGCGCAGTGTGTTGTCTATGGCTTTGGAGCGCTCGAGGGCTGTTTTGGTGATGCGCAAAACAATTTTCATTGCAAAAAGCCCGACAATTAGTATGATGGCAGCACCGGCAAGATGCATCCAGTTGTTCTTAAAATATGTGACTATAGGTTCAATAAAATTTTGCATAGGTCACGTCCTGTCTGCCGCAAGGGCGGTTTTTAGTCTATATAATTATAACCAAAAACCCACAATATCACAAGTGGCTACCCACAGACGGTCGTGGTTGCAGTGCTTTTATGGAGTCAAGGTGGCAACGCGCAATGAGCTTATGCCCCATTACTGTGGGGTGTGGGTTGCGCAGTAACCCTACGGGGTAAAGTGCCACCACCTGCCCCATTTTACCCTTACAATAGGACAAAAACAGGCTATGTACATCGGCTATGGCGGTGGTGGGGTCGGTTGTGTTGTTTATAAGGGCATTCATCTGCTCAAGATACTGCTCCACCTTGGCGTGTAGACCGTTGTCACAGGCGGGGCCGCCACCACAGCAGTAGGGGTTATAAAGTGTCATACAGGCAAGCATGGCCGAGGGATTGAGCTCTCGTATTGTGGATATAATTTTGGGGTAACTGCGCAAAAATTGGTTGACACCCTGGCTTGCCACCGGGTGAAAAATTGAGTTAAATCCGGGAATTGGTGCGGCCTTTAATAGATCATTTCCACCTATGCTAAGGGTTATAAGGTCGGCCTGTTTAATCATATTTCGAAGTCTGTGATCAAACCCCAGCATACCCAAAAGCTGCGCCGAATTAAGGCCGTTTTGTCCTCGGTTCCACAGGTTTACAGGGTGGTCGCTGTCCTGTGAGAGCTGGTTTGCAAGATAGCGTGGGTAGGGGGTAATGGAGGAGAAAAATGTAAGGCTACCCGTGGCTATGGAGTCGCCCAAGGCAAGATAACGAATGGGTTCTTGGTTCATGACATCAGGCTCCTTTTATCAATAATAGTTTATTATATGAAAAACTCAGGTTTTAGTGCAAAATTCAAATTAAAGCACAGAAAATGTGGTTTTAATTTAGGTTTACCCACATATTACAAAAAGCTATATATTTGCACAGAGGGATAAAAATGGGCAGCAAACAAACAATATTACAGCCCTTGTCTGAAAGGAGGGAATAAAATGAAATTTCGACCACCAAAGGATGATAAATCTTTTCCGCAGGATAAAATCAGACGAATAACCCAAAAGGTACAGCAGATAACGGCGGCCAGTGTAAGCCCCAGCGACCCCGAGGGAAGCTACACCGGTGCACCCAAAAACCCCTACGAAAAGCCGGTGCAGGATGCCGATGATTTGTAAAGGCAGTGCAGAATGATTTGCCGCAGCCACATCGTTTTATATGCAGGGACAAGTAGCAAAAAAATCAAAGCAACACTTTTATGTTAGCAAAGTGGGTATAAATACCAAGGCTCAAACCAAGCGTTTTGCAAGGTTTGAGCCTTAGTATATTTTTATCTTATTTAGTTATAGAGGATGCCATTTATTGATCGTCTTCAAGCTTTGTATTTATTTTATTTTGTACCGCTATGTTTATTAAAGCTATAATTTTAAGCACTATAAAAGTGCCTATTGCAGTGCAAAGAAAACTTATGATTGCAACCCAAGCTGTGTGTTTTGCAATGCTATCCTGCACCGCATCACCATACTGATAATGGTTTTGAACTGTATTTATTACGGCCACAACAAGGCCGGCAATTACACTGCGAAGCACTATTAATACATTACTCTTTTTGCTGTTTGAAAGTTGCAGGTCATTTCCCTTTATCAGGTTGGCCACAATAATATAAACAGACATGGCCAAGAATATGACCATTTCAGCCAGATATTGCTGCACCGGTGCACTGAACACAAACTGCTGTACCAAAATCGAAATCAGGAGCAGAAGCCAGATAAGACTAAATCCGTCACTTTGAATTTTTCTTTTAACCAAAACAACTCTTTCGTCGCAGGTTACATTGCTTTTCATAGTGTTTCCTCCCAAAACAAATCATTTAGTGTTTTTCCAAGCGCTTTGCATATTGCAGTACATAAATTTAGGGTGGGGTTGTAATTTCCTGCTTCAATTAAGCCGATTGTTTGTCTTGTAACCCCCACCGCATTTGCTAAATCCTCTTGTTTCATATCGCACTCTATGCGTGCTATTTTTATTTTTTTATTTTTCATACAGCACCCCCTTACATTCCATATTATAATATATAAATTACTTAATGTCAAATATATATTGCATTAAGAGTAAAATTTAAACGATTCAAGCTAAAACGCTTGTAAATATGTATCCAGCTGAGTGGAGGGAGTGGGTGATGTAGTGGTAGCGAATGGCCAAATTGAGCTAAAAATGCTATACTAAGGCGTAAAAAACACAGAGGTGAGAATATATGAACACAAAAATGATATACAGAGAAAATCCCTACCAAAAAGAATTTAACGCAGAGGTTGTATCCTGTGTGCAGGAGGGGGAGCACTACATACTGCGCCTTGATCAAACCTGCTTTTACCCCGAGGGTGGCGGACAACCCAGCGACCGTGGAGAGATAGGCGGTGCCGTGGTGGTAAAGGTGCGCCAAAGGGAGGATGAGATTGAGCACATCATCGACAGGCCACTGGAGCCGGGAGCAGAGGTTGTGGGCAGGATAGACTGGGATTACCGCTTTGACCTTATGCAGCATCACACGGCCGAGCATATTGTGTCGGGGCTTATAAACAGTATGTACGGCGGCGAAAATGTTGGTTTTCACATGGGCAAACAACAGGTGAGCATAGATTTTGATATACCCCTTACACAACAGCAGATATTGGAGGTAGAACTGTTGGCCAACAAAATGGCCGCCCAGAACATATTGGTGCAGGAGCGTTATCCCGACAGGGAGGAGCTTGCCGATATGAGCTACCGCAGTAAAAGGGAGATTGAGGGACAGGTGCGCATAGTGCAGGTGCCAGGGGTGGACAGCTGTGCCTGCTGTGGCATACATGTTGCGTCTACCGCCGAGGTGGGTATGATAAAGCTACTGTCGGCTCAGAAGTACAAGGGGGGCACACGCATGGGTATGATGTGCGGTATAAAGGCGCTTGAGGGCTACCGCTTACAGGAACAGCAGGCCCTTACAATATCACAGCTTTTATGTAAACCCACCGAGGAGATTGCCCAGGGGGTGGAGAAGCTTTACGCCCTGCAGGAACAAAGCAAGGGTCGCATAGCCGAGCTTTTGGGGCAGATTTTTGAGTTTAAGTGTGCAAAACTTGCCAAAGATAATACCCCACTTTGCCTGTTTGAGCAGGGGCTTGATGTGGCCGACCAACGCCGCTTTGCCGACATGCTGGCAAGGGCAAGGGGCGGACTTTGCGGAGTGTTTACACAAAGTGACGATGGTTTTCGCTATGCCATATGCCACCACAGCGCTGAGGATATGCGTGGGTTTAGCCGTGAGATAAACACAGCGCTTTCGGGGCGTGGCGGTGGAGATAACACCATGGTGCAGGGCTCGGTTAGGGCCACACAGGAACAAATAGAGGCCTACTTTGGTGGCATATCTGCTGTGTAAGGGTGGGGGAGCGTGCCGAGGATTACACCCGAGAGGGTTTGAGGTCGGGGAGATTTTTGACGAGTGCACCATCCACATAGGTCAAAAATATGATCGAGGGCTAAACACTACCCAAAAGAATATCAATAAATAACACCCCCCATTATATTAAAACTTTAATATAATGGGGGGCTTGGCTTATAGGCTATCCTGTGAATTTTGGGCAACCGACAGCGACTGCACAAAATGTTTTGCGGTGCGTGGACTGCGTCCGCCGCTTCGTATTGCGTAGGCCTCGCCACGGGTGGCAAGTTGCTCGGGCGGTATGTTTACGCCGAGTTTTTTGGCGTAGTGCTGTACAATTTCAAAGTACTGTTCCCTGTCGGGGGCCTGGAAGGTGATGGTTCTGCCAAATCTGGCCGAAAGGCTCAGCATCTCCTGCATGGTGTCACCCAGGTGTATCTCGTCCCCATCGCGGTCGGCAAAGGATTCCTTTACAAGATGACGGCGGTTGCTGGTGGCATATATTATGCAGTTTGAACCGGTGGCCGCCACACTGCCCTCAAGCACAGCCTTTAGGGAGGAAAAACTGTCATCGTTTTTATGAAAGCTCAAATCGTCGATAAACAGCAGGAATTTAAGCGGATTTTCCGAGAGCTGTTCCAAAAGTAGTGGAAGCTCTCGCAGATTTTCTTTTTTTAGCTCAATCAGACGAAGTCCACGGTCCTTGTAAGTGGCAAAAACAGCCTTGACCGTAGCACTTTTTCCCGTGCCTGCATCGCCATACAGCAGAAGATTGTTTGCGGGGCGACCGCACAAAAATTCTGCGGTATTTTGCAGTATCATCTCACGCTCGGCCTTGTATCCGCACAAATCGCTCAGGCGGACGCTGTCGGGGTGGGCCACGGGGCAAAGGCCGTGGTGGTCAAAAATAAAGGCGCCATACTTTGCAAATATACCGTATCCACTCTGCCCAAGGTTTGACAGCTTGTCGGTGTAAAATGCTGATAAATCCGTCATATGGGAGTTAAAACGTGGGCAGGCATCAGGATTTGGCAGTCGCTTTATTATTTGATTGCAGTCGGTGGCGGCGATGTCGCTTAAAATTTGCAGATCATTTTGAAGTGCATCTCCAATCACATCATCAAAGGTAGCGCCTGTGCCAATTCCCTTGATGTAAAAGTTTTCGTCCTCATCCACAAGGGTGGTAATATAGGCGGTAAGGCTTGGGGATTTGCGGTAAAGCTCGGCCAATACCTCAGAATATAATAGGGGAGCCTTGGCCGATGCTTTTGTGCCCTCGCCATCCAAAATTTTGGCCAAGTGCCGCAGTCCCGCCAATACGGGATCACTGCGCAGGGCCGCAAATACCGTGAGGTAGTCCAGCTTTTTTAGGTTGTGTATAAATTCATTTTTCATCGGCCACGCCCCCTGTTTTTATGCCATTGTACCACCTGTAAATTAAACCGATAGCTCGGCCTTTTCGCCCAACAAGTCCTTGTTTTTATCAAGCAGGGGTAGTATAAGCTCGTTATTAAACTCCTCGGTTTGGCCGGGCGCACGCCCTGTAAACAGGGTGGGATCAAGCAGTGCGTTCAGTTCCGAAAGCTCAAGGCCAAAGGCCGGGTCACGGCTTATGCGCTCAATGAGATCGTTTTCGCCACCCTCCTCCTTAACCACGGCGGCGGCGGCAAGGGAGTGCTCACGCAGGCGCTCGTGCAGTTCTTGGCGGTCGCCACCCTTCTTCACGGCACGCATCATTATATTTTCGGTGGCCATAAAGGGGAGCTCACGCATTACACGCTGACGCACCACCTTGGGATAAACCACAAGGCCGTCGCAGACATTTAGCATTATGTTTAGTATCGAGTCGACCGCCAAAAATCCCTCGGCCACCGCAAGACGGCGGTTTGCCGAGTCGTCGAGGGTGCGCTCAAACCACTGGGTGGCGGCCGTGATGGCAGGGTTGATGGAAAGGCTCATGACAAAGCGAGAGAGGGCGGTAATGCGCTCACTGCGCATGGGGTTGCGCTTGTAGGGCATGGCCGAGGAGCCGATTTGCTTCTTCTCAAAGGGTTCCTCCATCTCCTTAAAGTTTTGCAGTAGGCGCATATCGTTTGAAAACTTTGAGCAGCTCTGGGCAATGCCCGAAAGTGTGTCCATTATCTGGCTGTCTACCTTGCGCGAATAGGTCTGACCCGATACGGGAACCACGCTGTCAAATCCCATTTCGTCACAAATCATCTCGTCGAGTTTGCGGATCTTTTCCACATCCCCCTCAAAAAGCTCCACAAAACTTGCCTGGGTGCCGGTTGTACCCTTGGAGCCCAGCAGTTGCAGGGAGGATATGCGGTGCTCAAGCTCGGTCACGTCCATTAGCAGTTCGTTCATCCACAGGGTGGCACGCTTGCCCACTGTGGTGAGCTGTGCCGGCTGAAGATGTGTGTAGGCAAGGGCCGGCATGTCCTTGTATTCAAGCGAGAATTTGGAGAGTAGGGACAGCACGCTTAACAGTTTGCGGCGCAAAAGTTCCATGCCCTCACGCATTACTACAACGTCGGTGTTATCCCCGACATAACAACTTGTAGCACCAAGATGTATTATGCCGGCCGCCTCGGGGCACTGCACCCCATATGCATAGACATGGCTCATCACATCGTGGCGGGTCTGGCGCTCACGAGCTATAGCTACATCATAATTGATATCCTCGGCATTATCCTCAAGCTGTTTTACCTGCTGGGCGCTTACAGGCAGGCCAAGTTTGTGCTCGGCACGGGCAAGGGCAATCCATAGGCGGCGCCAGGTACGAAACTTTTTGTCGGCCGAGAAGATGTACTGCATCTCGTCCGAGGCATAGCGTGAGGAAAAGGGACTTTCATATCTGTTGTTCATGCTGTTATCTCCTATTCTTAAACCGTAATCATCGGTGTTTTAAGGCTGTAATAACGACTCTACAAGCTGTGCATCGGGGGTTACAATGGCGGTTTGATACGGCTCATAAACCACCATTCCCGGCTTTGCACCCTGCGGTTTTTTTACGTTGCGTATAAGGGTGTAATCCACCGCCACCTTGGTCGACTCCCGTGCCTTGGAGTTGTAGGCTGCAATTATGGCGGCCTGCTCTATGGTGGGCAGAGGGATTTCCTTGCCGTCGGCCACCACCACCGTGTGAGAACCCGGTATATTTTGGGTGTGTAACCACAAATCATAATTGCGGCTATCCTTTAGGGTAAGGCGGTCGTTTTGTAGGTTGTTGCGCCCGCAAAGTATGGTAAAACCATCGCTTGAGATATATTTTATGGGGGCAAGTTTTTGAGGTTTTACATTTTTGCGCCCCACCTGACGGCGCACATAGCCCTGCTCGGCCAGCTCCTCACGCAGGGCGGTAAGGTCGGCCTCCAGTTCGGCTCGGGTCATGGCATCAAATACCGAATCAAGGTATATAAGCTCCTGCTCACCACTATCTATAAGTTCACGCAGTTTTTTCTCGGCCGTGTCGGCCTTGCGGTAGTCGTTGTAGTAGCGCTGGGCATTCTGGCTTGGGGTCAGGCGCATGTCAAGGGGGATTTCCACCGTGGCACATTCGGGGTCGTAAAAATCCTGCACCACCGCCTTGCTGTCCCCCTTTTTGATGGCATATAAATTGGCATTTATAAGTTCGCCGTACTTACGCAGGGTGTCACGCTGTCGGCTCTGCTCAAGCTCCTCTTTTTGGCTTTGCAGTCGTCTTGCCACCCGCTCGGTGGTGTTTACCACAAGGCGCAGTAGGTCGCCCGATTTTTGCTTCATGCGTCCGCTGCGGTCTTTCTCACGGTAAAACTCGCAAAGCAGTTGTGAGCAGGGGCGAGGGCCATCGTATAGCTTTGTGGTGTAGCTGCCATACTGCTCAAGCGGCATGAAGGAAAACTCAACAGGGCGGCCGCCCTCGTCGAGCACCGAGGTGGGCTTTGGGCGATCAAGGTGGTGCAAAAAGCCCTCAAAGGCGGAACAAAGACGTGTGCGATGCTCCTTATTAAGTAGGCGCACCGTGGCATTGCTGCTGCGCAGGGCATAGTGGGCAAGCTCGCGACAGACCACAGGTGATAGGCCTTGGGTTTGCTCCAGTATAGCCTTGGAAAGCTCTATATCACGTCCTGCGCAGACCGCCTCGCATAGCTGCTGGGGGGTGCTTTGCAGTGGGTTTAGCTTGCTTTGTGCCGGGGGCAGGGTGTAGCTCATGCCGGGCAGTATGGGGCGCACCGATGAGGTCTCGGGATCAACACGTTTTATTGCATCCATAATTTTGCCATCGGGACCTATCAGGATTATGTTGCTGTGGCGTCCCATTATTTCTATGGCCAGTGTCAGTATAATTTTATCGCCAAGCTCATTTTGGCACTCAAATTTTAGGTGCAGTATGCGGTCAAGGCCAATTTGCTCTACCGCCACAAGCCTGCCCGAACCCAAATGTTTGCGCATAAGCATACAAAACATAGGGGCCGATTTGGGGTTTTCGGGTGGGGTGTCTATAAAATGTATGCGGGGGCTGGCCGAGCCTGCCGACAGCAGTAGTTTACCACTGCCACCGCGCCAGCGCAGGGCTATTACCAGGCTATCCCGTGAGGGCTGACTGATTTTATCTATGCGGGCGTCGGCCGCCTCTTGTGATATCTCCCTTGCAAGTAGCGAGAGATATGCTCCATCAAGTGCCATGTATTATTACTCCTTTGGGTGGGGCTGTATTTATTCCTGCTCTGATTGCGGCTGTGGGGCTTGGCTGAATTCAACCGTTACGGCATATACAAAGTCGTAGGCATATGGGGCAAGCACCTCGGGGTTTTGGAAACACTCCTCCACACTTTGGGTATAGCGGCCGCTTTGACTGCTAACAGCCTGAATGGCCAGCGGAATTTCCACCCCGTACTCTATGGGCTGTTGGGTTTCAAATTCCTTGTTGTAAAGGGCACGGCCGGTTATATCCATCTGTGAGGGGGCTGTAAATCTTCCAAGCCAATCTGTTTGTTTGCCCTGCAAGGCCACCCCCATGCCATCCATCAGGTGGTCGTAGCTCAGGGCGATGCGCCCCTTGTCAAAGGCAAGATCACTAAAGTTATCGCCTGTCATGGTTTCCCATGCGCCGTCAAGCAGGATGTAAACCTCAATTTTTACCCCCTGGGCGTCGTTGTTTAGGGCGTAGTCAAACACCAATGCGTCCTTATCTTCAACAAAGTCAAGAAGCTTTGCGGTGTCGGGGTTTGTGGGGTCGGCAGGGGAGAGTGTGGGATCTATGGCAAATAAATCATCCACCGAAAACTCGTTTTGGGTTAGATAAACCGTGGCAAAAACAAAAAATATGAACAATAAAAACCACACCACCATGCCAAACACGGTGGAACCACGCTTTTTTTTGGCCTTGTCGTAGGCCACCATAAGCGATATGGCCTGAATGAAGGCTATTAGTCCAAGTATGCCCGGAATAAGCCATGGTGCAAGGCTGTAATCAAGAAAATAATATAGCACTCCCACGGTTACGGCGGCGAGCAATAATATTACAGTAAGTATAGCTGATCTCATTTTATACCTCTTTCGGTTATGTTTATGGAAAAAACGTTAATCAATTTCTTTGCCGCAATGAGAGCAGTATTTTACCTTTACGGCCCGTGGCAGGGGCTTTTCACAACTGGGACATCTCCAAAATATCACTTCAAGTATAAAAATGGCCACCAAAAGTAGACCTATTATTATTGTTGTAATCTCTAAATATAGATCTGTGCCGCCAATATACCTAAAAAAGAATGAAAGGCATAGTACGGCAAATATGCAGACAAATCTAAACCATCCCCATGTATTAGGTTTCAAGAATTAACCCTCCGAAAATAGTGCTGTTTTCAGGTGCATCAAAATAATAAGAGCCATGCAGATGTGCTATATAAATGTGCAAGGGTCGGTAAGGCTTTCGGCCACCCTGACGTGCAGCGTGGG
>CAYJGQ010000017.1:6217-26081 GCA_964369885.1 uncultured Oscillospiraceae bacterium | reverse complement strand
CCTCGGGCTCGGCCACAACGGATACAGCCGCAGACGGCATGAAATGAGGCAATTCGCCAATTTCACGGTCGGCCGGCATTAGGTCTTCGGCCGTTTGGTTTTGCTGGGTCATATGCTCAATATTTGCAACAGCGCTCTCCATCCCCTGCATATAATCGGGTTGGTCGATCTCCTGCGAAATTGTAGCAATATTTGCCCCTCCCTCGCCAAATACCTCCTCAAGAACCTCCTGCAGGATATAGTCCTGACGTTGGGTTGTCAGCTGAATTCTGGGCACGGTCTTCATTTTTTTGCGAGCCCGCTCAAACACATCGGTGGTTTGTTTGAGGGCGTGGCTACGCTCGGGGTTTGTGGTCAGACAATGTTGGTACACATCATAACTTTGTCTGAGGTACAATTCACGAAACATATCCAATGTCAGCCCAAAGTTGTTTTGCATATGCGACATCCTTCCATTGTTTGATAATAAATCAGTGTTTTTTTGCTATACGTAATATTTAGCACTATTATATCATGTATATTAGGGCTTGAAAACCACTAAAATAAACTTTGCGGTACAGCAGATATACATACCGTGGTAATACTGTGGTTTTTTATTCTGCGTAGGGCAAAAAGCCCACCTTTTTGTAGACCTTACCAAGGGTGCGTGCGGCAAAACGCCTTGCCGAGTCGGCCCCCTGTTTGCAAACCTCATCAAGATAGGCCGTATCCTTCATAAGGCGGTCAAACTCCTCCCTTATGGGGGCAAGGTGGTCGGCCACTGTTTCGCCAACGGCCGTTTTAAAGTCGCCGTAGCCCTTGCCGGCAAAATCGGCCTCTATTTGCTCGTAGCTTTGTCCGCCTATGGCCGAGTAGATGGTCATGAGGTTGTTTATGCCCTCCTTGCCATCACGGTAGGCCACAAGCGCCTCGGAATCGGTCACAGCCGAGCGGAATTTCTTGATTATCTGCTCCTTTGTATCCAGGATGGAAACAAAGCTCTTGGGGTTGCTGTCCGACTTTGACATCTTCTTTGTGGGGTCTTGAAGTGACATTATGCGGGCGGCCTGCTTTGGTATGTGGGGCTCGGGCACACGGAAGAGGTTACCAAAAATACCATTCATTCGCCCTGCAATATCCCTTGAAAGCTCAAGATGCTGTTTTTGGTCGGCACCTACCGGCACCACATCGGCCTGATAAAGCAGTATGTCGGCCGCCATAAGTGCAGGGTAGGTAAACAGGCCTGCATTTATGTTGTCGGCATAACGTGTGGATTTATCCTTGAACTGTGTCATGCGGGAAAGCTCGCCAAACTGTGTAAAGCAGTTTAGCACCCAGGCAAGCTCGGCATGGGCCGGCACCTGACTTTGTATGAATATTAAACTGCGCTGTGGGTCTATTCCGCAGGAAAGAAGTATGGCCACCATCTCACGGGTTTGACGGCGTAGCTCGGCAGGGTCTTGGCGCACCGTAATGGCGTGCAAATTTACCACCGAATATATACAGTTGTACTCATCCTGCAGTAGGTTCCAGTTCTTTACAGCTCCAAGGTAGTTGCCAAGTGTTATTACACCTGTTGGCTGTATGCCCGAAAAACAAACCTTCTTTTTTGGGGTGGGTGTTGTTTCGCTCATTTTTGTAAGGCCTCCTATTTACAGTGATTGGGTAAGCTCGCCAACAAGCTCCACACCCTTTATTATTCCCTCGTCCGAGGGGGTGGAGTAGTTCATGCGAAAACACTGCGAGGGAGCCCCCACCTGTGCTGTAAAGGCAACGCCCGGTACAAGTGCCACGCGACGCTCCACCGATTTTTTGCAAAAGTCAAGCATGTCGGCACCATCGGGGAGTTTACACCAAACAAACAGACCACCCTCGGGGCGTGTGTAGGTCACTGCCTTGTTAAAGTGCTTATCCATGCAGGAAAGCATGAGTGCGCATTTTTTGCTGTAAATGCCCCTTATTCTCTCAATGTGAGCCTCTATGTCATACTCGCGCAGAAACTTGTTGCAAACCATCTGTGCCCAAATTCCGCTGTGCACGTCGCTTGCCTGCTTTGCCACGGTCATCTTGGAGATAATCTCGGCAGGGGCAATGGTGTAACCAAGGCGCATACCGGGGGAGATTATCTTGGAGAAGCTTCCGCAGTGAATTACAATCCCCTCGCTGTCCATGCTCTTAAATGATGGCAGGTGTTCCCCCTCAAAGCGCAGTGCCCCATAGGGGTCATCCTCCAAAATCAGCACGCCGTATTTCTTGGCAATGTCGTATATAGCCATACGCTTTTGAGCACTTGTGGTAATGCCTGTGGGGTTTTGAAAGTTGGGAATTAGGTATATAAATCTTGTCTTGGGGTTATCCTTTAGCGCCTGCTCCAGCTTTGCGGGGTCTATGCCGTCGCTTTCCAGTGGAATGCCCACAAGGTTTAGTTTGTAGGAACGAAATGCATTTAGCGAACCAATAAAGGAGGGGTCCTCGCATATTATGGTATCTCCCTCATTGCAAAGGCACTTTGTGGCAAGCTCTATGCCCTGCTGTGCCCCCGACACCGCCATAATGGCGTCAAAATCTCTTATAAGGTTTTCCCTGCGGCAGGCAAACCCACGGGTGGCCTCCAAAAATGCAGGGTAGCCCTCGGTTATGGAGTATTGCAGTGCAGGCACAGGGCTGTTTGCCAATATATCTGCCG
This sequence comes from uncultured Oscillospiraceae bacterium, assembly GCA_964369885.1. GTDB lineage: Bacteria > Bacillota > Clostridia > Oscillospirales > Ruminococcaceae > Heteroruminococcus. The sequence continues at coordinate 23,416 of CAYJGQ010000017.1, read as the reverse complement.
AAATCTCGGCTATCTCCTTTGCGGGGAAGGCCTCGGCGGCTGGGTTTCCTGCGGCCAGAGGTATTACGCTTGGGTCGGATGTGGCCTTTAGTATCTCCCTTATGGCCGAGGGTTTGAGCGAGGATATACGGTCAGAAAAATTGTAATTCATATGACTGCCTCCTAAAGTAAATATCAATAATTATCCTTGGTTATTTTATCACACTAAACCATTTAAGTAAACCGCACAGGGCTAAAATCCGCAATTTTAAGGGCAGTCCTCCACAAAACCTCCCCACCTATTCCCAAATTCTCAAGTTTTATGAGCAACTATGCCCCACACCGACAAACTACGCCTGTTTTGTTCGTCCTTTTTTGCATGGCCTCTCGTTTAGAATGTGAGGGACAAGCCCTGCCAAAACGGCACGGCAAAAATAAATGAGGTGGGAATAATGAAAAACTCCACGCATTTTGTGGGAATGAGTTTTATCCAGCGCTTGCAACAACAGGTCCTATCCCATCCCCACATTTTTCAGATGGTAGGTATGGGTTTTTGGGGATTTGTATTTGCTCAAACCGAGATCCTTGGAATTGTAGGGCCGTTTGGCGGCGCCCTGGTGGCGGCGGTAAGTTTTGCCTATACACTGCCCACCTGTGTGGGTGTGGTGCTTGGGTATCTACTCACACCCTCCCCCGAGGTCAACACCATCTATGCCGCCATGGCGGTAGCGATAGCCATACTCAAACTGGGTATTGGCAGGCACCGCTGGGGGCGCTTTAGACTTGTGCCCATACTTACAAGCATTCTGGCCACTTTGGGGGCAGGGTTTCTTAACATACCCCTGTCGGGCGGCAATGTGTATGACTATGTACTTTTGGCCTCACAGGGGGCCTTGGCAGGGGGGACAGCGTTTTTTGTGCGGCGCTTATTTGTTAAGGGGCAGCCCAGCATAAATCTGCGCGGACGCATGAACAGCATTGCCCTGCTTGTATGTGTGGCCATTGGTGCGGTTGGTCTTGCCGGGCTTGGGTTTGACGATGTTTCACTTGGCCGAACACTTGGTGTGTTGGCTGTTACAATGGCCGGTTATACCGCAGGTGTTGGAGCAGGGGCATCGCTTGGGGTGCTTTTGGGAATATCCTTCGGCTTTGTTTCGGGAGATTTTGGCACCTGCATTGCCCTTTATGGCATGGGTGGGCTTTTTTCAGGGGTCTTCTCCCCCATTGGGCGCATGGGAAGCGCCGCCGCTTTTGTATTTTGCGGTGGCTTTACCGCACTTGTGGGTGGCGGGGATTTTGCATTGTCCACACTCATAGAGATAATGGTGGGTACAATGGCCTTTGCAGGTATGCCCTCCGAGCTACTGCACCGCACCTCACGGCTGTTTGCAAGCCCCCTAAAAGGCGACCGCGCCGGCAGACAGTTCATCTCCTCAAAGCTTGATGGCACCGTGAAGGCCCTTGAGGAAATCTGTGATATCACACGACAGGTTTCACATAGACTGGATCAAATATCCCACAACGATATGGAGAGCGTACCTGACGAGGTGGCCAGAAGGGTGTGCAGGCGGTGCGCCAAAAGCAGTGCCTGCTGGGTGGAACACTACGGCAGCTCGGTGCGAGGGTTTAGGCAGATGGTGCAGGCGGTGCGCAGGGGTGGCGAATTTGATGCCGGGGATTACAGCGACGAATTTTTGCGGCGGTGTGGGCGTGTGCAGGAGGTTTGGAAGGCCACATCGGATGAGTATAGCCACTTTATTTCACGAGAGGGCACACGGCGCAAGGTGTCGCAGGTGCGCTCACTTGTTACCGACCAATTTGAGGGCATGGCACTTTACCTTGGGGGGCTTCGTGACACCTTGGAGAGTTGCCGAGTTGTTGACCCTGCCTTTAATGCACGTGTGGCCGATGTGCTCTCAGGCTGGAGCGGTCGCTCAAATGGTTTTTTGTGTCTGCGCAGTGGCAAGCGGATAAGCATAGAACTATTGCTCCCCCTTGATGCGGTGGAGCGTGGAGATTTAGATGAACTTGGACGATTGTTAAGCGAGAGCACACGACGCAGCTTTGGGGCGGCGCAGTGCACACGCACCTCGGATGGAATGCGCACCGTATTTCGGGAAAAACCCGAGTTTAGGGTTGAGGCGGCCGCCAGCCAGATTTCACGCCGTGATGGCGAGGTTTGTGGCGACACCCACCGCACATTTGTGACCGATGGTTGTTGTTTTCATATAATGCTGTCGGATGGCATGGGCAGTGGTGGGGCGGCGGCGGTCGATTCGGCCATGGCGGTCAGTCTGCTCTCACGGCTTGTCAAGGCCGGCGCCGACTACGACAGCGCCCTGCGCCTTGTAAACTCGGCGCTGCTTGTAAAGTCCGGGGAGGAATCGCTTGCCACTATTGATGCGGCGGTGGTGGATTTATACTCGGGCAGGGTAAAATTTTACAAGGCGGGGGCCGCCCCAAGTGTCATCTGCCACGGTGGCAGGGGCGGAAGCGTGGAGTCAACCTCCCTGCCGGCCGGCATATTGCAGGGAGCCGAGTTTGAGCATAGCACCCTATCCCTTCACAGTGGCGACTGGGTGGTGCTTATGTCGGACGGGGTTAGTGCCTGCGGTGTGGAGTGGGTAAGCCGTGAGGTTGAGCGCTTTGCAGGGGACAGCCCACAAAATCTTGCCGACAGGCTGGCCAATGCCGCCCGACTGCGCCGTGACGATGGCCGCGAGGACGACATCACGGTTATATGCGCCCACCTAAGTAAACCCGAGGAGTCCTAAACTTTTTTTAGAGGTAGATGTGGGACGTTAATAATCCTGCGCATGATTGAAAAAAGGTGATGACCGTTTGGTCATCACCTTTTTTGTTGTGTTTTTCAAGCCGCCGAACTGCGGGGAGGTTTCACTGGGTTTTGGGTGCACCCTCGCTGTAGTTTGCAAGCCACCTAAGTGGGCGCGAGAGTGGTTTGTATAACACCAACATCATGGCAATATTACCCGCACAGTGGGCAATATCAAAGGGAATGCCCCGCACCCAGTAGGCAACGCCTGCCGCCCAGCCACCGCTTATGGCCCAGGGTATTGCACATAATGCCCCAAAGCACAGCCCAAACACCCCCGAATAAATCGCCCAAATTAGCAGGCTGTTATTCCTGCGCATCAGGTGTGCCCCCAGCGCCAACAAAGGCCACACATAAAGGTAGTTTACCCACCAAATGCCAAAGCCAAATGTCAGCCCCTCAAGCAGTATAAACACGGGAAGTATTAGGGGTATAGTGCGTGGAAAGTGTATGGTAAAAAGTATTACAAGAAGCGAGACCGCCTCGATATTTGGCAGGGCCGCCATGGCAATTTGTGAGGCATAAAGCAGTGCCGCCAACAGCCCTCCCACTATTATTGTTTTTGTGGATATCGGGTTTTTACGACCCTTATCACTACTGTTTTTCATTGCGGTAATCCTCCCTATGATGGCAGGGCCACAAAAAACCCCACACTGTAACTATCGGTGTGGGGCCATACAATGGCACCAATCCATAACTCGTGAATTGTGTCTTGGCAGATTTGGTATCCCGACTTTGCGCACTGCGCATCACGGTGGCGGTACCGTACAGGATTCTCACCTGTTTCCCCAGTATCATCTGCCTAATATTCTTTTTTATCTCTTTACATTATACATCTACATAGGCTGTTTTTCCATAAAAAGCATAAAAAATTTTATCATGGTTCCTCAAACAGCATTCCATCAACATATGCATTGGCAAACAAGGGATCTCCTGCTAAATCCATCACCCTGGCCGATTTTGCTATTTCAAGGCTCTGCCCCACAAAGCTGTGGCACAAAAGCAGCATGGCCGCCCCCGACAGTGCAATATTGCCCATAACCTGTGTTTTATCCTCATAACCACCCGGGATAAGCCCCACATATGTGGCATTTTGCAGGTCGATATGACTTCCAAATCCCCCTGCTATGCAGAGTTTATCAACATCATTATGGGTTATGCCGGCCTTGTTTACCATGGTAATTATTCCTGCATAAATGGCACTTTTGGCAAGCTGTACCATGCGCACATCCTGTCCGGTTATGCTAACCGGCGTGGCAATGAGCGTAGGGTCCTGCTCCAATAGCCCTGTTTCGTCCATCCTGCCGCTTTTAAGCAGGCAGGCCACGGCATCAATAACACCGCTTGCACATATTCCTACGGGTGGTACATCGCCTATTACCTCGCTGTGCATCCTGCCGTTAAACAGGGATACACTGCGTATTGCGCCAACCTTGCCACCCATTCCCATGGAGATTCCTGCCCCCTCAAAGGCAGGGCCTGCGGCGGTGGAGCAGCAGTAAAGCTCCCCACCATGCCAAAGGGCAACCTCACCGTTTGTGCCTATGTCAACCATAATGGCTGTGGCCTTGTCATCACATATGCCGCTGGCCAACATAGCCGTGGTGATATCCCCACCCACAAAGGCCGACATACAACGTGGCAGATACACCATGGCATCGGGGCAGGGCAGGTCAAGGGCGGCGGCCGATATATACTCGCCAAACAGCCATTCGCTCTCAAAAGGTGCTCGGGTAATGGCGGTGGGATCTCTTTGGGTTAACAAATGCATCATGGCGGTGTTTCCGGTGATAACAAGACAGTCCACATCATTTGGGCTGTATCCCGACCGACAACAAAGCTCCTCAATGAGCTGCGACAGCCCCTCACGGATACTATTTGCCAGCTCCTGACCGCCTGCGTTTATGGCCTTTTCAAGGCGAGATATCACATCGGCGCCCCAGCGTGCCTGAGGGTTTAGGGCCGTGGCCTCCCCCCTTTTGCCACTTTTATCATACAGTATGGCGGCCAGTGTGGTGGTGCCAAGATCGATGGCCACACCAACATTTCTAAACATTGGCTCATGGGTAAAGGAGGGCATATATCCCTCCACCTGCACCTGCGCCTCTGCCTCATGGCTACTCTCAACCACACAGTCACCCTGTACCACGCAGCAGCAGGCAAGCCTTACACCAAGCTCCAACTGTTTTGGGGTGAGGATATCCTTTTCCTGCTGTGACGGCGCAGAAAGCTGTCCATGCGCTATCACCCTACATTTGCCACACATACCCTTGCCACCGCAGGGAAGCTCCATAGAGGTGTGTAGTCCCATTATATCGCTCAAAAGGCTGTTTTGTTGGACTGTTATATTTTTCCCATTTAGTTTTATGGTCATGCCTTTTTATCCTCGTATAAAAACATCGCAAAATAGGTTACGGTATCCTGTCCATTCATATACTTCATGTCGGCCAAGGCCGCAAGCTCCGACACCGCTATGCCGTATGCCTCAAGGCTGGGTATTGCCCGCTCGGGGTATGGACATGGCTTGTCGTTTTTAATCTCGCAGGGTTTACATACCCCACAACTCCCCGAGCCCAGCATTAAATATTTTTCAAAGCTTGGCAGCTCCATCAATTCATCACGCAGGGTTATTGTAAGCTTTTTATGCTCCTTACCTGCCTGCATCATTCCCTCAAAATCGTAGCTATCCTCCAGGGTATACACACTTTGAAAGACAAGCCCCTTCTCATAGCCCTTGGCCTGCGCTATAAGCTCATGTATATCCCCCACATGCGGCGGACACATCCAGTTTGTGCCAAATTTTCCACAGGCGTTACTCTCGCATAATTTGCGGTACTCGGGCTCAAAAAGTATATCCTTTACAGCTATAACTCCGGCCGCCGTTGCACCAAGCTCCACAGCCTTTTGAATTAGTAAATTCGTATCGGTCATGGCTACTCCTCCTCATTTTACGGGGTGAATTTTTAAGCATTACCGTGCTTTGTTTTCCTTACACATCCTGCCTTACCAAGCTGCCATACCACTGTAAAACCTGTTTTACAGCCCTGCGCAGGGGCATTCCCTTGCCCGACAAAAGCACAAGCTTTCCCACATCCTCGGTGGGTGTTGCGGCTGTATAGGCCTCAAGCTTTACCATTGGGCCAACACAGTCGGCAAGGTATATTTTATCGCCACCCAGGCGCAAAAAGCCCTTCATTCGGTAGGTATCTTCACAAAGTAGGTTTAGCATGTGCACCGCCTGCTCGGGGGACATCTCGGGCGAGATGTCAAGACATTCTTTTTGCAGGGTGATATCGGCCGAGTGTGGAGCCTCAAAAAAGTCGCTTTCGGGCACAATCAGCTCCAGCCACTCGGGAAGAAATCCCCCCTGCTCTGTTTTGCGCTGAGTTGCCCCAGGTGCAAGCCGGCTTACCAAATCACAGGTTTCATGCAGTTGCTCGGGGGTGGCAATGTCGGTTTTATTTATCAGCACCAAGGAGGACACAGCCAATTGTTTTGGACATACCCTGGCCGTGTGGGCCACCTTTTTTAGTCGCAGTGCATCCACAAGGCAGATGCTTCCCATGTACTCAATGTCTGAGAATTTTTCCTCACTAAGCACACGGCGCACATTGGTAGGGTCGGAAAGTCCCGAGGCCTCAACCAAAATTATATCGGGATTTTGCGTCATGGCCTCCCCAAGGGTTTCCTCAAATTTATCAAGTCGGCAGGCGCAAAAAATAGAGCCGTTGTTTATGCGGGCAAGGGTGGCCTGCATCTCGCTTAGCAGTGCGCCGTCCACATCCACCTTGCCAAATTCATTTATAATAAGATAAAGTTTTTTATCCCCAAAAATCTTTATAAAATTTCTAAGAAATGTTGTCTTTCCGGCCCCTAAAAATCCTGTTATCAGGTATAATTTCATCTGTTTTCTCCGAGTAATTTTGGGCAGTGCCGCCATGGCGACACTACCCAAAGGTTTTATACTGCGTTTACATCACTTCTTTTATGGCATTTTCCAGCTCGGATTTGCTGGGTATAATGGAGGAGAATTTAAGCTGTCCGTTTACATATATGGCCGGAAGGTTTGTAACCCCCATCTTTTTGCAACGTGCTATATTCTCCTTTAGTGTGAACTTGTACTCCACAACCTCAATGGCATCGCCAAAGGTTTCCTGCGCCACATTGGCCGCCCCCATCATGTAGGTACAGGCCGCACATGTGGCCGAGTCGAGGGTGAAGACCTCCACCAAGGGTTTTTCAAGGTTGTCGTAATCGGGCAATGTTACCTCTACACCATCATCGACAGCCACATAATTTTTAATCATCTCTCGCACGGCTTCGGTTTCAATTACGGCCTGTGTTGCGCCTATGGTGTTTTCAATGGGCACAGCATATGGCATATCACAGCCCGGGGCAACAATAAAGTTTTTGTACTCTTCCAGTTTATCAAGCATATCAATTACATGCTTCATGTTGTCCTGCTGTGTGCCGTGTAGCATGACCGAGGTCAGCGGAATGTTACCACCCACAGCCACATTATACTCATCGCAAATTGCCTTGGCCGCAAATATATCAACATTTTCATCCACCGAGATCGAGTCGGGGCCGGTTTTGCACATAACCTCTATATTGCGTGTGGCATTGCCGCAGACAAAAAAGGCCGAAAGACCACCCTTTTCACGGATGTAATCAAATATCTTTTGGTATGGCCCTGATAAAAACTGCTCAAAGTGTTCGGCCGAAATTTGGCTAACCAGAGGATCTACAACGGCTATAATATCCATTCCTGCATCCATGAACATATCGGTCATGCGCTTTGCGCACTCGGTGCAAAAGTCCATTAGCTCGGCCACATAGTCCTCGTCATCGTACATATCCATGAAGATGTCATTGCCGCGCAGGTGGCTTGCCAGGGTGAAGGGGCCGCAGTATAGGCCGTACAGTGCAGTGGTCTCCCCCACTGCCTCCTTCATGCGGCGCATGGCCGACAGCACCAGTGGCATACGGCCGCTCTCGGGGGTGGGCAGGGTACACTTGCAGGGCACCGTCATGGTGTCGGCCAGTGGATGACTTGAAACACTGGGAGGGCAGTCGTCGGCCCAAACAAGGTCACAACTAAGTATTTCGGCCTCGAGTTGAAGGTCAAACACCACTGGCTGGCCGTCGGGCTTGTAAAGGCGGTTAACCTCAAGCAGGGCTTCAACCAGGGCATCTTCGTTTGTGAGAATTTCGGTGGCATTTACCCCTGTAAGTAGGCCGGCATGAACACCTGCAAAGGGTACCCACGGGGCACGGGGGGTGGTTTTATGCGCAAGGGTTGCAAGTAATAATTCCTTTGGGGTCATGAGAAAATCTCCTTTAATTTTTATAATTGGTTAGGCCGAAGCTTTGCAAATTTCGACAGCGGCATCGGCGGCACTGGCGGCATCGTCGGTATACCTATCGGCGCCAATTTGCTGGCAAAAAGCCTCGGTTACGGGGGCGCCACCAACCATGATTTTAACCTTCTCGCGGATGCCGGCCTCGTCCATGGCCTTTACAACATCGCCCATAATACCCATGGTGGTGGTCAGCAGTGCCGAGCAACAAATTATGTCACAGCCCTGCTCCACTGCGGTTTGCACAAAGGTTTCGGGGGCAACGTCTGTGCCAAGGTCAATAACCTCAAGGCCCTTGCCCTCCATCATCATCTTAACAAGGTTCTTGCCGATGTCATGCAAATCACCCTTTACTGTGCCTATGCAAACCTTGCCCGAAGCCTCCACACCGGCCTCAACCAGCAGGGGCTTTAGCAGTGCGGCACCCATATTCATGGCGCGTGCGGCCACCAAAACCTCGGGTACAAACACTTCGTTATTCTTAAATTTTTCGCCAATAATCCCCATGCCCGACAACAGCCCCTCTTCAAGAATGCTCTGTGCGGGCTCGCCCTTATCTATCGCTTGCTGCACCAATTCCTTAACAATTTTGGCCTTGCCTTTTTGTAGGTTCTCGGAAATCTCAAGATAAATGCTCATTTTCAGCGACTCCTTTTGTATTGTAGGATAATTTGCCCCATTTGGGGGCGGTATGGATTTAGGATATCACAGCCCGGGCATCAAGTGCTTGCAATCATTTGTGATTTTTGGTAATATTTTATCGAGCTTAAAAATATACCAGACACCATTTATCCAAAGCATAACTACTAAAAAATGTGTAAAAACGCTTTATTGACTGTGCCAAATTGCCGTTTTTTGCTCGTATTGGCCCCAACTTCCGGCATAGCGCAGTTGTTTTTCGCAGGTGTTTTTACAAAGGAGGACAGGATATGTCGAGCGAAAAGTTAGATTTTGACCTCACCCTTGCAAAGGAGTGCGCCGTGGCCTTTGCCGGAAGTAGCGGCCTTGGATGCGTGGTGTCGGACACCGAGGGCAACCTATTGGCCGAGTACGGCTACGGCTGTGCCAGCTGTGAGGTTTGCAGTGTTGCAGGGCGGGAAAAGTCCCATTGTGTGCAGGCGCAAAACTACGGCATGAACGAATCCGAACGGTTTGGCGGCAGGTATATATATTACTGTCCGGCAGGGCTTACCTGTTTTGTTTCGCCAATTTTGGGGGATGTCAGCAGTGCCGCCAAAATAACCGTTGGCCCATTTTTAATGGTGGATGTGCAGGATTATTTGGAATGTGAGATGGCCGAAATTTCTGCCCAAAGGCGGGAAAACCTACTGGACCTACTACAAGATATACCACTTGTTACCACCTCACGGGTGCAGCAGTTGTCCACCATGCTTTTTATGTCGGTGGGTTTTTTAAACAAGGTGTCGGCCTCCAACCGCCTTATGGAAAGCCAGGCCTCCCACCTAATACAGGGGCAGATAGGAAGCTATATTTTTCAGCTAAAAAACAGTGATGATAAGACCCCCTACCCGCTGGCAACCGAGGCCGCCCTGCTAAAGAGCATCCGTGAGGTAAACCGCAGTGAGGCACAGCGCCTACTAAATGAGCTGCTAGGCCACATACTGTTTGCCACAGGCAGAGATTTTGAGCAGTTAAAATCTCGCATTTTGGAGCTACTCACCCTGATAAGTCGGGCTTCGGTGGAGGCCGGAGTTGGCGTGGAGCAGGCCCTAATGCTCTGCCATGAGGGGCGACAGCAAATAACGCTTTTGCACAATGTTGAGGAACTTTGCCACTGCCTTAGTGGCCTTACCGACAAAATGATAAACAGCGTGTTTGCCTACTCCGACACACGTCACGCCAACGCCATACACTGCTGTACCCAACATATAGAAACACACTACTACCAAAAAATATCTCTGGAGCAGTTGGCCGACATGGTTTATCTTTCCCCGCCATACCTGAGCCGCATTTTCAAGCAGGAGGTTGGCACCTCCTTTAACACCTACCTAAACGAGGTGCGCATTTCCAAGGCAAAGGCACTGTTAATGCATGAAGATTTGCGTTTAATTGATATTTCAACCGCCGTGGGATTTGAGGATCAAAGCTATTTTACCAAGGTGTTCAGGCGTGTAACCGGGGTTACACCAATGCAGTACAGAGCCCACAACTACACCGCCAATCAGCAGTAATACGGCATAATAAAAACCCACCCACCTGCCACAACACGGCAGATGGGTGGGTTTATTTTTGTTTTTTTAGGGATATTTAGCGTCCCCAGCAGTGCTTTTTGAAATCCTCCACAGGCATGGGTTTTGCATAGTAGTATCCCTGTGCAATATCGCACCCAATTTCCTTGAGGAAATCAACCTGTTCGATTGTTTCCACGCCCTCGGCCACTGTGGAAATTTTCAGATCCTGAGCCATGCGTATAACGCTTTCTACCACTATCTGTCCACGCTCGTGATACTTGTTGTTTACAAAGAAACTGCGATCCATCTTTAGGAAGTCAACATCAAGATCCTTTAGCATTCCAAGCGAGGAGTAGCCCGAGCCAAAGTCATCCATGGACAGTACAAATCCGCTTGCATGGAGTTTTTCCACCACTGCCTCAAATTCGTCGCCATCGTTTTCAAGCATGGTATTCTCGGTCAGCTCAATTTCGATATACTTTCTGGGCACATGGTAACGGTCGGTAATGCGCTCAAGCTCAAAGATGAACATGGGGTTTGTAAGGTGCAATCTTGAGAAGTTTACCGAGATAGGCACACACTCAATTCCCTCATCCATCCAACTGCGAAGTACGGCACAAACCTCCTCCAGCATGTATTTATCAAGTTCCACAATAAATCCATTTTGCTCAAACAGGGGGATAAAGTCGTTGGGGAAAACCATGGTACCATCGCTTTCCTGCCAGCGCACAAGCGCCTCCGAGCCCACCACAACATTATCTTTTATACGATATTTAGGCTGCAGGTAAAGCTTAAACTCCCTGCTGCTCAGGGCATTGTCCATCTTGCTTGTAAGTTCAGCATTGCGAATGACGGTATTCATAATTTTTTCGTCATAGTCGTATACTGGGGTGTTCTTTTCCTTTTTAGCATTAGCGTGTGCCAGTGTCACCCTATCAACTATGGCATTTACATCGGTCTCGCCTTTTTTGATGTTGTAACGACCATAACGGAAATTTATGCTGTCTCTTGCCACAAAATCAACTAAGTCGTGCAGTTTGCTTTCAAAGTATATACGGCTTTCGGCCAGATCCTCAAAATACTCACGCGCAGAGAAAAGCAAAAACTCATCCACACCGCTTCGGGCCTGTATAAAGTGGGGCGACTGACTGCTCTTGCCAACCTCTGCAATGGCACTTATAACCTTGTTGCCTGCCTCAAAATCAAACATTTCGTTTATTGCCTTAAAGTTCACGACATCCATCTTTACAATAGTAAATTCAACGTCGGGGTTTTTGCGCATTTCGGCAAAAATTAATTGCTTAAATTTATTAAGATTGGGTATGCCTGTTAGGGGATCGTAGTAGGCCACACGCTCTATTTCACGCATGTAGCTGCTTCTTATAACCATTATGCAAAGCAGTAGTAGGCCACAACCCACAAATATCACCAAATTAAATGCAGTGGTTTCGTACACAATAATCTCGGCATCATGCTCGGCCACCTCGGCCGGCACAATGGCAAGCAAAATCCAGTCATTTATGTCCAGTAGTCTATACTCTGCAAATCTTGTTTCGCCTTCGTATTCATAGCTTATACCGCCGGCCTGCCCATCCAAAATTTGCGCGGCAATTTCGCGGGCTGTTTCTCCGCTTTCAAATACGGCAAAATCAAGCACACCATATAAATCGCCATTGGTGGCTATGGTGTAGTTGCTTAAACTTTGGGCCAAAACCTCACCATCGGGTGTTACAACAAAACTGTAACCCTTGCCACTAAATGTCGGGTTTAGGATGCTGTTTAGGTACTCCACGCTATACTCGGCCATCATAACTCCGGTAACGGTCGCGTTTTCTCCAATAACAGGTACCGCCATGGCCACTACATTTTTTTCCGAAAATTTCGATGTTACCGGCCCCACTACCGCACTCTGTCCGGCCATTACATCATCAAAATATTTCTCATCTTTCAAATTAACAGTATTGCCATTGGAGGAAATCCCAACGCCCTCCTCGTCCGAAACGGTTATGTTTTCAAACTTGTGGTGGCTCTCAATCATGGATAGATAGCCTGTAAAGGTTTCGGTCTCATTGCCAAGGTATGTAACGGTTCTTGATATTCCTTGAAGCAGTTTTTTCTCGGTTTCAATTTCGCTTTCAAAGCTTAGTTGCTGCTGTGTTGTGGACTCACTCAGGGTATCTCTGGCCGATTCTCTGAGCTGGGTCCTCACGGTGACATTGTAATTATAAATACCAATGGACATAACCACCAGTATGCACAATACCGATATAACAATCAAAACGCCTTGCCTTTTTTGATTCATGCCTTCCCTCTTTTCACTGTTTGCTTTCCCTGCCATCTGCATGGCTAAACTGCAAACTATTCTTACAATATGCGCAAAATTTAATTCTCAGGCAGCAAAGCGGCCTCATCCGTGACATTAAATCAAGCACATCCGTACAGCTATGCACCTGCAACTGCACAGCAAAATATAAACCTACCCTGTGTGCCGGGCAACGCCGGTCGTGGCGTTTTTTGCGGGAAACACCCAAAGTTTTGGCCTACCAAAATTCACAAGCTTTTGATTTGCACTACTTTTAAGCACTGCGTAGTCGGAAGATTGGTATTAAACCATAGCGGCGCCAATTGTTTTTTATTGTTCCCCTGCTAAAAGTATGGGAATATGCTCATAACATTCTAACATAGTAACATGCTTAAAATCAATAATAAATGCTGAAAAATATTCGGGCTGATTTTATGTATAGTATCAAATAACGCTACATTATCACACAAAATCTTTTATCATCTGCATGTAGGATATTTGCTTAAATCCGTTGCGCTCATAAAGGCGTACAGCCCCTGTGTTTTCCTTTGTTACCTCCAAACGAAAACGCGCGGCCTTTGGGTAGGCTGTGTGAAGGTAGTCCAAAAACTCTTGACCAAACCCCCTGCCACGGCACTGCTCCTTAATAAACACTTCCTCAATCATCACAACCTCGCCGCCCACCTCGCAGGCGTAAAAGAATGTAAGGTAGGCAAATCCAACCACCTGCTCGCCATCTTCAAACACGAGTCCGCAAAGATGTGGATTTTCACCCACAGCATCCAAAAATGTGCGCTCAAGTATCTCCAGAGGGACAGGATGGTCAACAGCGTCGGAGCAGTAAAACTCCTTTACCATGGGTAGGCATACGTTTTTATCCTGTGCTGTCATTACTCTAATATTCATTTTATTTCTCCCTTATGCTCTTAAAAGGCCGCCCATTTTGTGGGCGACCTTTTTGGTGGTTGTTATCTTGTGCTTGTTGAATCGTCACTATCGTCGGTCACGTCGGACATGTCAACATCAATTATTCCCTCGTCCTGCCCAAGGTAGGGGTCGGTCTCAAAGAATAATCCCAAATCATCAATTTCATCCTCACCGGTGCAGTAGGTGCACTCATCGGGGATGTTGTCAATATCGTACCAACCAACGTTTACGCTTTCGCAGTCGGGGCTGGCAATAAGTCCTGTAAGGGTACAGTAGGTCTTGCTTACCACCTTGTCACTGTACTCAAAGTCGGCCGCAGGTAGGTCGGTGTGCAGTCCGCTCATAATATTGTTCCATATTATTGGTGGCGGGTACTGATAATAACCGATGGTTTGTGCCGTGTCGTAGCCAAGCCAACACACACCAATGTAGTAAGGTGTTATGCCAACAAACCACTGATCAACGTCCTTATCGGTGGTGCCGGTTTTACCTGCCACAGGTATATCCTGACGGAACTTTGCCGTGGTGCCTGTGCCGTAGGTGGCTGTGGTTACACGCTGAAGTAAGCGGTTCATTATGGTGGCGGTTTCGTAACTTGTTACACGCTGAGGTGTGGTATTGCGCTCAAGCACCAAATTGCCCTGTGCGTCCAGCACGTGGGTGTAGGCATATGGCTCGGTGCGCAGTCCACCATTACCAATGTACTGGTAGGCTCCTGCCATGTCAAGCAGTGTAACACCATCGGTCAGGGCACCCAGCGACATACTGGCAAGGGTTATGTCGGTATAGACAAAGTTGCCCTCGGCGCGGCTCTCCACAAGGTTATCCATCATGAGTTTTTGGGTCATGAAGTCATACACCATTTGGGGGCCAAGCATATCCACAAGTTGCGCCGGCACCGTGTTGGTGGAGCGTCGAATGGCCTCGTCCACCGTTAGGGGGTAGCTAAGGTAGCTGCCGTAGTGGTTTATTGGCCAGTCGTACATGGTGCTTTCTTCGCTTCGCTTGGTCATTGGGCGGTCATTAAATACCGTCGACCAGGTTATAAGCTGATTTTCAAATGCAACAGGGTAGGAGGATATTGGCTTTATGGTAGAACCGGGCTGGCGCAGTGCCATTGTGGCACGGTTAAAGTCACGGTTTTGGGTTTTCTCGCCCTTCTCGCCCACCATGGCCAAAATTTTGCCGTTGCGGTCGGTTATCACAAAGGCCGACTGGGGATACTCCTCATTTGTAACCGCCGGGAAGGTGGCTTCATCCTCATATTTTTCCTGCAGGTAGTTTTGCATGTCCTCATCCACAGTGGTGTAAATTCTGTAACCACCCTGGAAGAACAGCTCAGAGGCGTAGGAGTAGGTATAGTTGTACTCCTCAACCAGGTCGGCCAGCACTTCCTCAATTACATGGTCAACAAACCAGCTGTAATCGCTGTTTAGTTTATCACTGGCCACATCGCCGCTTGCAAATACAAGCTCGTTATTCTGTGCCTCGTCACGCTCCTGCTCGCTTATCATGCCAAGTTCATACATGTTTTCGATGATCCAGTCGCGGCGAGCCTTGTTGTTATCGGGATTAACAAAAGGATTATAGTGCTCGGGATATTTTGTTATGGCCATTATTGCGGCCGACTCGGCAATTGTAAGTTCACTTACATCCTTGTCAAAGTAAAGGTTGGCCGCCGCCTGCACACCGTTTGTATTGTTTGCAAGGGCCAGTGTGTTTAGGTAGGCCTCAAGAATTTGTTCCTTTGTTGCGGTTCGCTCAAGGTTCAGCGCCCTGAATATCTCTCTAACCTTTCGGTCAACACGCACGGCATCGTCGCCTGTGATGTTTTTTATTGTCTGCTGGGTAATGGTAGAGCCACCCTGAAGGCTTGGGTAAATGGGCAGGAACATGTTAAGACCTGCCATGATGGTTCTGCGCCAGTCCACGCCTTGGTGGGTTAAAAAGCGCTCATCCTCGGCTGCAATGGCGGCATTTATAAGGGTGTCGGGGAACTGGTCATAGCTTGCCCAAATGCGGTTTTCCTGGCCATGTATACGCTGTAGCTCGTAGTATTCCCCGTCGGGGTCGTCGGCACTTTTGGCGTACAATATGGTGGTGTAGCTCGCCTCGACATTATCAAGTGATACGTCGGTATCTGTGCCCATGTATTGTAGGATGTAAACCGTAAGTACACATACCACTATACAGCCCGTGATAACACATAGCATAAATAGCGATGCCAATAGTGTTCCCACGGTGCTAAGCACCTTTCTTCCTTTTGAGCGGCCACTGCCCTTTTTGTTTGTCGTATTATCGTCCATTGGGTCGGGCTGGCGTTTTGGCTTATTATTCATCCTGCCGCTTCGCCTCCTTTATGTAAAAGTATCCTGCAAAGGCTGTGTACTCCTCTGCCTTTATTGTGCGCAAAATTAAACCTTTTATTGCGTAGGTTATGTAATTCATTGCAAAAAAATTGCTTAACTGCGCTGTTTTTTTTGGATGGATGGTTTGACACTGCAAAAAACGTCAAAATCCATACTCGGTTATTATAGCATACTTTTAGGATAAAGTGTTAATTTTTTGTGAGCATATATATGGGCATATAAAAAATCCCAATATTCTGTACTAATTTTACCCCCCATTAAACCCACTACTTTTGCATTGCTTAGAGCCACAGTATGCCATTTTGCATAAAATGGGTTATCTTGGGCAAACTCAAGCTAAAATATCTTTTACAAGGGAGGGCAACATGAACAGCCGAATTGCCGTCACCCTGGGAGCCGTGGCAGTATGCGCCGTGCTGGGCATATCTGTTGCAAATTATGACCGTTCCCACCCAATACAGCCAGCGGTCGACTCCCGGGAAGAACCCCAAAACAGCCTGTCCGCACCATCACAGCCCCCGCTCGAAGCCTTTAGCCCCATAACCCCCTCCTCACACAGCGAGACGCCCCAAACCAGCTCCTCTGCCACCGAGGGGTATTGGCTTCGCAGTGATGAGGGCCGACTTGGTGTGTTTTTGGAGGGAAGCGACACCCCCGAAATGGTTTTTGACGTTTATATAAAGCATCTACCACAGGCCGACCGCCTGGCCCTGGAACAAGGCCTTTATGTTGAGGGCTACGAGCAACTTGTGGGGTTAATAGAAGATTATATCAGTTGATATTTCACCCCTTAGCCCCTCAGTTTTAACCCAAATTCCGTTTGAGGCACCATATTTCTACCTTTTGCCCTCACAAACCTTTTTTTCAGGCTAACTGCTACAAAACGTTACCCATTTTCCCATGTTTTAACCCTTTTGTCACCACACCTTAACCTCAAAAGGATGATTTGCCACCCCACACCGTGGTATACTATGTTCACAGAGCAGAGTTAGAGTACAGTTCTTCCAAAACAGTTTGAATGTTGTTATACTATCTTTTTAGGCGCCCACCTCACGGTGGGCGCTTTGCCGTACACCTTCAAAAATTTCATTTTGTAATTACAGCTTGTCTGATTTAATCTTTTTGTCACCACACCTTAACCTCAAAAGGATGATTTACCGCCCCACACCGTGGTATACTATGTTCACAGAGCAGAGTTAGAGTACAGTTCTTCCAAAACAGTTTGAATGTTGTTATA
>CAYJGQ010000017.1:0-6117 GCA_964369885.1 uncultured Oscillospiraceae bacterium | reverse complement strand
CTATCTTTTTAGGCGCCCACCTCACGGTGGGCGCTTTGCCGTATATCTATATAACAATAAATCCCCCACCCTGCAAGATATATGCAGTGTGGGGGATTTTGTCATTATGTATTTTTGCCATCCGGTGTTAAGTTACACATATACCTTTGCAAGGCGCAGGAAACGACGCTGAATGTTTTGGGTAAGCTCAGCGGTGCGTTTTCCGCAGATTGCAGCGGTGGGGTGACCATACATTTTATCCATAAATGCAAAATCATTTACCACTACATGAGCCTCGTATCCGCCATGTCCACCTATCTTGGAATAGATGTCGTAGCTCTCAATTTCGGGGAAGTCCAGCCAAAAGCGGGTGCCTTCCTCCTCCATGAACTTCCAAAACTCGTCCTCTTTGCCGGGGACAATTTCAAACTCAAAGATATACACAAGTTGGCCTTTGGGGTAGTTTTTGCTCTCCATTTTGTATCTTCCTCTGTTTCCTTGTGGATTTTACTTGACGGCGTAGCTCTCAAGCAGTTCGGGAGTTTGGTTTTTGGTTTCAAAATACATGCCAACCAAAAGTACAATAAAGCAAGCCGGTAGACCTGCCAGTACGGGGTCCAAGGTCCAAAGCAGTGCCACACCACCGGGCTCGACGCTGCTTGCGGCAAGCGAACCCTGATAAAGCTGTGCACCAACGCAGGAGAAGGCACCTGCAATCATTGCAAGCAGGGCCGAAATGGGCGCACGGCGCACCTTTTTGGATAGTATCAAAAGGGTGAGCACTGGGGCAAGACCCGAGGCCAAAATACGTCCGCCCGCCAAGAATAGCTCAACTACATAGGGGAAGCCACGGCTGATAAATATGCAGGCTGCCAAAATTATTATTAGTAGGGCACGCTGCACAAATACAACCTGCTTTTCGGTTGCATCGGGTTTGATAAAGCGCTTGTAAATGTCAAGCGACAGGTTGGAACTTGCCGTCAGCATATTGGAGCTTACGGTGGACATACCTGCCATCAGCAGCATGGCCAGGAAGAATACATTGCCGTAAGGCCCAAAAAGTGTTGCCATGTCGTAGTAGCTGTTGCCGGCAACGGTATCGGGGAAGATGATGCTTGCAATAATACCGATGATGAAGGGAAGTAGGAACCAGAACAGTGTGGCAAATCCACCCCAGAAGAAGGCCAGCTGTGCTGTGCGATCATCCTTAGCGGCAAGACCACGCTGAAGTATGGTTTGGTTTGCAAGACTTGTAAACAAGCCTATTAGGAACCAGCCCAGCGTTTGTGAAAAACCAACCGAGAAAACATTGTTGTGTGTTGCGGGAATAAGACTTACAAATACATCAAATCCGCCTGCCGCAGCCACACCAACAGGTACCATTATAATTGTACCAATGGCGATTACTACCGCCTGAATTGTATCTGTAACCAGCACGGCCCACATACCACCCGAAATTGTAAATATTATAATTACACCCGAGGTAATGAGGGTTGCCAGCCAAAAATTCATACCAAATAGGTTTACAAATATCTGGCTAAGTACCAAAACTGTACCTGCAATAACGCCAAGATCACGACACAGGGTCAGAATAACCGCTGTAACACGGTGAGGCGCGCCAAAGTATTTGTCAAATAGCTCGGGGATGGTGGTAACGCCCGAACGGCGCAGACGGGGCACAATCCAAATACCTGCCCACATGGTTGCCACCATAAAACAGCCTGCACTCCAGTAACCTGCAAGGCCGTTGGAAAAGCCCATTCCTGCATATCCCACAAGTGATCCTGTGGAAACAGAGGTTGCAAAATAACTGCCCACTACCAGTATTAGTGGAGCCTTACGACCGGCAAGTATGTAGTCATCCGAGGTTTTACCGGCATCTCTGCGAGAAAAAAACACGCCTATGCCTACCATAAGTCCGCAAAACAAAATAAATAGTATCGCCGCAAAAATAGTTTCGTTCATTATAACACTCCTCTAAAGTTTTTGTCCGGGTGCCACATTAGCCCCCAAGAATTTGGCCACAGATCACTATTGTGGCTGCAAATATAGCTGTACAACCAAGCAGTGACAATATCATCTTTAGCGGAGGGGCGGGAACTGTGTCCATTGCATCATTTTCGTAATACTGAAATTTCATGTCGACTCTCCTTCCTTTTTTTTGCACAGAATATAATTGAATGAATTTACCTAATGTGGTATAATATTACTACATATGCGCTGCATTTGTCAACTGCACAGGCCGATTTATAGCCATTGTCGGCATACTATACATCCCAGAAAGGAATACCAAATGGAAAAACAAATCATTATAATTTGCGGACAGCTTTTTGACGGAAAGCACATGGAGCTCCTGCAAAACATGGAAATTTCGGTCAAGGGACGCCACATAACCGAGGTGGGTAAAAACCTATCCCGTGACAAGGATGCCCGGATTATAGACCTCTCCCACCTCACCGTTACCCCAGGGCTTATCGATGCCCACATTCACCCCGACATCTTTAGATGGGAGGATTACCACGACATTCTTCTGCGTTCCGAAACCTGGAACAACCTTGCCAGCCTACACACGGCTCAGCGCACCCTCGAGCGCGGTTTCACCACCATTCGCGCCCATTCCATATCAAATCGAGGGTACGGCATTGCCGATATAAAGCGCGCCATTGAGGCCGGGTACTTTCACGGCTCGCGCATGATTATAACCTTTCATATGCTGGGTAGCCCCGGAAGCCATGCCGATGCCAGCCAAAAGTTTGCCAACAACCCTTTTTTGTCCGAGGCGCTGTCGCTACCCTCTATAGGAAGTGGAGCCGACTTTTTCCGCCAGACCGTGCGTCGTGACATAAAATACGGCGCAGACTTCGTAAAACTGTTTTTGTCAGGTGGTTTTTCCACCCCCAACGATGGCCCCGAAGA
Source organism: uncultured Oscillospiraceae bacterium (assembly GCA_964369885.1). GTDB lineage: Bacteria > Bacillota > Clostridia > Oscillospirales > Ruminococcaceae > Heteroruminococcus. The sequence continues at coordinate 3,222 of CAYJGQ010000017.1, read as the reverse complement.
CCAGCATATGTGCGACGAGGAGATCGAGGCCATAATCTCTACAGCCCACAATATGCACAAGCCAACCACAGCGCATGTTTATGCACCACAGCATATGCAAAAGCTTATTTCGTTTGGCATAACCGGAATGGAGCATGGTGCGCTTATGGACCAAGAAACGGCCGAAATGTTCGAAAAAACCGACACATACCTTGTGCCTACCTTCTGCCCTTATAATGAAATTATTAATCTTGACCCCGCAAACCTTGAGAAAAAGGAACCCCACTTCCGTGATAAGCTCATAAAATATGCCGACCGCCTAAAGGTGGGCCGTGAGATTATTGCCAAGAGCAAAATACGCCTTGGCTACGGCACAGATTTTGTGTCGGTGCACCAGTGTTATGAAAGCTGGTATGAGTTCCAGAGCTGGATCCGTGCAGGCATGGACCCACTGCGCACCCTTGCGGCCGCCACCAGCGTAAACGCAGGCATTCTTGGTGTGGCCGATAAAATTGGTAGCATAGAGCCGGGTAAACTGGCCGATATTGCCGCCTGGCATCGTGACATCATGCATGACGAGGATGCCATTAGCGAGTGTGATTTTGTCATGAAGGATGGAGTGGTCTACCCCACTAACTATAAGGGAGACAAGTGATATGCCAAAAATAGATCTTAATTCCGATTTGGGCGAGAGCTTTGGCGCCTATAAAATGGGGCTGGATTCCCAAATAATGCAGTTTATTAGCTCGGCCAACATCGCCTGCGGTTACCACGCCGGGGACAGCCTTGTGATGGAACAAAGCGTGCGTGAGGCAAAGGCTCAAAATGTAGCGGTGGGCGCACACCCCGGCCTGCCCGATTTGGTGGGCTTTGGTAGGCGCAATATGAGCATTACCACCGACGAGGCCCGTACCTATGTGCAGTATCAGGTGGGGGCACTTTGGGCCATGGCCAAGGCGCAGGGCGTGCCAATGCAACACGTTAAGTTGCACGGCGCTCTTTACAACATGGCATCGGCCGATGAGAATCTGGCCTCGGCCATCTGTGCCGGCATAGCCGCTGTGAACCCCGAGCTGATTGTCTTGGGTCTTTCGGGCAGTCACATGATAACCCAGGCTCGCCATCATGGCCTGCGTGCCGCCTGCGAAGTATTTGCCGATCGTGCCTATCAGGACAACGGTCAGCTTGTTCCGCGCAGTCAGCCCGGGTCGGTCATTCACGACCCCGAGCTTACCGTAAAACGTATAGTTGGCATGGTGACAAACAAAGAGGTTACCAGTATTAATGGTAATGTTGTAAAGCTTGAGGTTGACTCGATTTGTGTGCATGGCGACAACCCAAAGGCCGTGGATCAGGTGAGCAAAATCCGTGATGCACTGACCGCCGCCGGGGTGGAGATTGTAAATTTAGGCGGGATTTTTAATGGATAGTGTCAAGTTTTTTCCTCTGGGTGACCGTGCCCTGTGTGTGGAGTTTGGAAATACAATAGACCCCAAAATAAACAGTATGGTGCATCGTTTGCACCGATATTTGTCGGATCATCCTACTACATCTTTCACCGAATCTGTACCCACCTACCGCTCGCTGACGGTCTACTACCGCCCCGAGCTTTGCAGTTATGCCCAACTTGTGGCGCAACTTGGTGAAATTTTAGCAAGGCTGTCTCATGAGGAGGATGTTTCCCAAACCGAGGTGGTTCGCATACCTGTTTGTTACGGTGGGCAACACGGCCCAGATCTACAAACCGTTGCCGATCATACCGGGCTTTCCTGCAACGATGTGATCTTACGGCATAGCTCGGAGCAATATCTTATATATATGCTTGGCTTTACACCTGGTTTCCCCTACCTTGGTGGCATGGATCCTGCCCTTGCCACCCCTCGCCTTGCCACCCCCAGAATGAAAATCGAGGCAGGATCGGTGGGCATTGCAGGCAATCAAACCGGTATATATCCACTGCCCTCTCCGGGTGGGTGGCAACTTATTGGACGCACCCCCCTACCCCTTGTAGATGGTAGCAAAACACCCCCTACGGTACTGCGTCCGGGGCAGTATGTAGAGTTTTACCCCATCACCCCTGCCGAGTATGACGACATGGTCAAAGGAGATAGCAAAATATGAGTATGCTTATAGAGCAGGGCGGTATGCTCACCACCATACAGGACGGTGGTCGTGTGGGTTACGGCCAATTTGGTATACCTCGGTGCGGTGCTATGGATGAGTATTCCATGTCCCTTGCAAACATTTTGGTGGGCAATCCCCTCCACACGGCCACACTGGAAATTACGGTTACCGGCCCTTGTATTCGCTTTACATCCCCCACCCTTATAGCCCTTGCCGGAGGTAGGTTTTCGCCCAAATTAAACGGCAACAACCTGCCCATGTACACCGCATTTATGGTGAATGCGGGCGATTTGTTGGAGGTTGGGTCGGGCAGTTACCGCACCTACCTTGCCGTGGCAGGTGGATTTGATCTACCAAAACTTCTTGGCAGCCATTCGGCTTATTTAAAGGTGGATTTAGGCGGAGCGTTTCAGCGTGGGTTAAAGACCGGGGACCAAGTTCCTACCTTTGCGCCTAATTGCGATTTTTCACTACTTCATGGCAGAAGCATTACACCCCCAGTGCATGGCAACAATGAACTGCGTGTAACCCTTGGCCCACAGCGTGAACTCTTTACAAGCGAGGGCGTAAGAACATTTTTGGACAGCGTTTACACGGTTGGGGCAAATGATCGCATGGGCTACCGTCTTACAGGGCAAAAGGTGGAACATGTGGAGGATGCCAATATTATATCGGACGGCATAGTCCCCGGTGCGGTGCAGGTGCCACAGGACGGCCAGCCAATTGTTATGATGGCCGACTGCCAAACCACCGGCGGATACGCAAAAATTGCAACAGTAATTAGCACAGATTTGCCAAAGCTTGCACAGCTAAACTCGGGAGATACACTGCGGTTTTGCGAGGTGTCGGTAGAACAGGCGCAGGCTATATATGTACAGCGTCGCCAAGAACTTGATGCCATCGCTCAGGCTCTGACCATCTCCCCTCACTCGCACCACGACTACCGTGTAACGGTAAATGGGCGTGAATTTGAGGTTACCGTCCGACGTGAGATGTAACCCTTGATTGCGCTCTCTCCCCACCTATGCCGAAAGACCTGTCCCCACACCTCTGCCACAGACCTGCCGCAGACCGTGGGGCCTTGGCCCCCCCCCCACAAAAGTTTTGAAAAAATTTTGC
>CAYJGQ010000016.1:3473-26985 GCA_964369885.1 uncultured Oscillospiraceae bacterium | reverse complement strand
ACGATTACGTGATTTTGCCCCCTCGCCCTCCTGAGCAAGATTTAACCGCCCGTTATGTGTGTATATCTCGGTGACGGTCATCTTATTTTAGGTCAATGTGCCGGTTTTATCTGTGCAGATGACATCGGCACAGCCCAGCGTTTCCACCGTGTGTAGTTGGCGCACAAGGGCGTTACGCTTTAGTATTCGCCGTACCGATAGCGCCAGCGACACCGTAACAATGGCCGAGAGCCCCTCGGGTATGGCGGCCACAGCCAGTGATATACCAAGCATTAGCATATCAAATATACCCTCACCCTGTATAACACCTATTACCGCCACGGCTATGCATATTAAAAGACAACCAATACCAATCCATTTTCCCATTTCGTCCATGCGCTGCTGTAATGGGGTAAGACCGGGTTTTATATCCCCAAGCATACCTGCAATTTTGCCCATTTCGGTATCCATACCTGTGCGTGTTACCACACCACGCCCACGGCCCTTTGTTGCAACGGTGCCCATAAACAGGCCGTCCCCCTTGCCTTTATCCACAGGTACTGACTCACCGCTTAACATGGACTCATCACACCCAAGCGATACAGCCTCAAGCAGGCTTGCATCGGCCGGTATTCGGTCGCCACTTTCAATTATTATTACATCTCCCGGCACTACATGGGAGGCCTCAATCTCACAGCGCACCCCATCGCGCAGGACATGTGCCTTGGGGGCCGCCATTTTGCGCAGTGCCTCAAGGGTGCGCTCGGTGCGGTATTCCTGAATAAAGCCCAGCAGGGCGTTTAGGAATACTATGGCGACTATTACCATGGCCTCGCCTGCATTACCAAGCAGTACAGATGCCGCCGTAGCGGCCAGTAAAATCATAACAAACACATCCCTAAACTGCGCCATAAACAGCCCTGCTGCCGAGGACTGCCTTTTCTCCTTTAGCGCATTTGGGCCATATTCCTCAAGACGGCGTTCGGCCTCCTCCCATGATAACCCCTGTTCTTTACCCTCCATCGTTTTCATGTAATTCCCCCCACCCGCAAAATTAGGACCGGCACCGCCCGTCCCTTTTGAAAATAATTATTCAAATTTCTCGGATAATATGCCGGTTTTATATATTGATTTGTTTTTTTGATTTTTTAGTTTGTTATTAAATTTTATGATTTAACATCACAACATCATCAAATCATGATGGTAAAATTTGCTCAACGTGAAAGGAGTTGTGTGATATGAGTATTGAACTTATAAAAGAAAAGGTGACAGCTGTTATAAAGAAAAAGCATTTTGTAAAGGTGATGTGCAGTGTGGTGGCCGTGGCACTGGTTGGCGGTGTTGTTACAAATGTACTTTTACAAAGCAGCTATGCCGACGAAAGCGCTGTGCAGTATAAAGAGGAAGAGGTAATAATTGGCGATATCATTGTCGGCGTTACCGAAATAGGTTCGGCCGAAATGCATGATACCGAGGTGGCCTTTGACTTTGCCACCAAGGTGCAGACCATGCATGCAAAACCCGGTCAGTATGTATCAGAGGGGGATTTGCTGGCAGAGATTGATATTGATGATTTTGATCTTATATATGATGAAACCGCCCTGGCGCTTCAAAATGCACAACTTGCGCTGCAAAAGGCAATTTTGGATGGCGAAAACTCAAAGGTGGAGGCCGAAATGGCCTACAATGAAGCGATATATAACGGCGAAAATGCCGAGTATCTATATGATTTGAGCCTGCAGGAACTACAAACAAACTACACCTCACTTGGTGAGCAGGTGGCAGATTTGGCCGATGAAAAGGAAGAGCTTGAGGATGAGATTGATGACGGGCTAAATGATGACTACGGCAAGGAAGATTTGCAGAATGAAATTGCAGATCTGGATGCTAAGATTGCCGAGGTCAGGGACAAAATTGATGCCTACAACGCCCATCATGCAGATGCATCTATTACCGATCACACAACATGTGATCCCACAACAACCCCCGAGTGCACATATGATATTGATGCGCTAAATGAGGAGCTTACAGAACTTAGCGCTGATAAAATAAAGGCCGAGGAAGATCTTGAACAGGCCAAAGAGAGTTATGACAGTGCCTATGATAAGCTTGATGACGAGCTTGATTCGGTGGATAGCGACCTTGATCAAAAAAGCACCGAGCTTGAGCTGCAGTGGAACGAGATGGAGCTGGGCAAACTTGATGCCAAAAGTGAGTATGAACTAAATATATTTAATTATGAAAATGCAGAGGAAGTTTATCAAAACACTGTGAGTGATATTGATAACACCATAGCACAGGCACAGCAAGCGGTGGATGAACTTGCCCTTGAGATGGAAAGCCTCAGCGCCATTTCGACAAATGGCGAAGTGTTTGCCCCTTGTGATGGTTATGTTATGACCGTGGCCGAGGAGGGAAGCGAGCTAAGCGCTAAAACCGCCATTGTTACACTGGCCGAAAAGGATTCGGTAAATGTACTTGTAAGCATCCCACAGGAGGATATTGGGGATATAGCCATTGATATGCCGGTGCAGGTTGTGTTTGATGCCTATGATGAAGTGTCGGTAGATGCCGTGGTGGACAGCATATCCATATCCCCTGCAGGAGGTATGCAGAGCTCGGTGAACTACACCGTTACCATTGCATGTGACATAGCAGGCTTTGCCGATATGGTGGTTTATCAGGGAATGACCTGCAACGCAACATTTATTCAAAAGCAGGTAAATGATGTTATTGTGGTGTCCAACAAGTGCGTTATTAACCAGGACGGCAAGCAGTATGTAAAGGTATTAAATGCCGATGGAAGTATAGAGCAAATTGAAATTAAAACAGGTTTTTCGGACGGATTCGACGTAGAGGTGACCGAAGGTCTGCAGGTGGGAGACATAGCAATAATCGAAAGCGCGGTGAGCAGTAATGCAGCTGAGTGAGATACTACGCCTGGTAATGATAAACATTCGGCAAAATAAGTTCAAGGTTTTTTTGACATCACTTGGCATCATTGTTGGTGCAGCCACAATTGTAATGGTTATTGCCATAGGCGAGGGTGGCAAACAGGATGTAGAAGAGCAGTTTAATACGCTTAATGCCGGCACCATCACGGTGTCATCTGACACAAGTGACATGATGGGCATGATGGGCGGCGGCGCACCCCCCACCGGAGGCGCAGCCCCCACCGGAGGCGGTGGTGGCGGTGGTGGTGGAGGCGGAGGCGGTTCAACCCGCCTGCCTACCTCAAATGAATTCACCCTTGATGAGCAGTCGCTTGATGATATTATGTTTTTTGTACCCGATATAGTAAGTGGTGCCATGTCGGCCACGGTGGAGGGGGAGGTTTTAAGCGAGGAACTGGATGAGGCCATCACATACGATATTGTGGGCACCCAGAGCAGTTATCAGCAAATTTCCAACCTAACCCCAATAGTGGGCAGCTTTTTAACCGAAGAGGATGAAGAAAATGCCACACGATGTGTAGTGCTTGGCTACGATGTGGCGGTAGAGGTGTTTGGCTCGGCCAATCTTGCCTACGACAGCAAAATTGAGATAGACGGGCGCTCCTACGTGGTAAATGGTGTGCTGGAGGCCATGGGCAGTGTAGTGTCGGGCATAAACCCCGATACCTCGGTCTTCATGCCCTACTCCACCGCAGATAAGTACCTCTTTGACAACTCCACACAGCCACAAATTTCGGTACTTGCAACCAATGTTGATGCAGTACCAACCGTTATGGAGAATATAGAACTTGTGCTAAACCAGTCAAATCCATCGGCTATGTTTAGCATTTCTGATGCCGGTGCCACTATGGACGCCGCAATGCAGTCGGCAAACACCCTTTCGCTACTGCTTTTGGCCGTTGCAGTTATAGTTTTTGTGGTGGGTGGTATAGGCATAATGAACGTGCTGTTTGTGTCGGTAAAGGAGCGCACCCGTGAAATAGGTGTTCTAAAGGCCATTGGAACCAAGAAAAAAGATATTCTGCTTTTGTTCCTAATTGAGGCCTGCATGATAGGCTTTATTGGAGGAATTGTAGGGGTACTGCTCAGCCTTGGTGTTCTTCCCCTGATGGAGTATGTCGACATTACCGCTGTACTAACGGTGCCATCGGTACTGCTGGCCTTCTTCTTTGCTGTGGCCACAGGCACTGTGTTTGGATTTTATCCGGCATTTAAGGCCTCAAATCTTGTGCCCATTCAGGCGCTTAATAACGAGTAATAGATAGGCAAAACTTATTGCTAATACATTTTTGTAAATTCGGAGGTTTACCCATGAAACAATTTATTTCTGTAATATGCTCACTACTGATAATATGCTCCTTTAGCGCCTGCTCATCGGCCGAGGCCGAGCCGGCCACCGAGCAAAACGCCACTGCACCCCAGACACAGGGCCAAGGAGCGGGGGACGAGGAGGGCGGACAGAGGGGTGAGCAGGTTGTAGGCCAGGTCATAGAGGCGTTTGGCAATGAAATCACCATACAGGTGGGTAGTATGGCCGGTGGTGGCATGGGTGGCCAGGGCGAGATGCCCGAAGGTGCAGGTGGTGGCGAGCGCCCCACAAATACTGAGGGCGAAGGTGGCGGTGAGCGTCCCGAGGGCGCTACCGGTGAGGGAGAACGCCCCGAGGGCATGGAGCGTCCCGATGGTGAGGGCGGCACAGGAATGGCCGACGGTGGCATGGGTGGCCTTAGCGAGGAAAGCGATTACTCCGAGATAATAGAGCTTACCGATGAAACCGTGACACTAAATGTACCTGTGGGCACTCCGGTAATGCAGTTTGGTACCGAGATGACCTTTTCACAAATTACGGCCGATATGTATATAACAATAAGCATGGACGCAGAGGAAAATATAACTTCCATAAATATATTGGGGTGATAAATTATGATTAAAATGAACAATATTGTAAAGAGCTATAAAACAGGCGGTGAGGAACTAACCGTGCTTCATGGGGTTGATATGCAGGTGAAAAAAGGGGAGTTTGTGGCCATCCTTGGTCCATCGGGCTCGGGTAAATCCACCCTTATGAACATCATAGGTTGCATGGATGACTGGGACAATGGCGAGTATTATCTTGAAGATGTTTCGTTGCATGACAAAAAGGGCGAGAGCCTTACGAAAATAAGAAATGAAAAAATAGGGTTTATATTTCAAAAATATCAGCTAATTCCCACCTATTCTGTACTGCAAAATGTAATTATGCCACTGCTGATAAGGGGCATGTCGCAGGCCAAAGCCGCAAAGCTTGCCCAAGATACCATCGAAATGTTGGGACTTTCCGAGCGTATATCCCACCGACCTTCAGAGCTTTCGGGCGGACAGCAGCAACGTGTGGCCATTGCAAGAGCCCTTGTGGGGTCCCCTGCCATACTGCTGGCCGACGAGCCAACAGGGGCACTTGACTCCAAAACAGGTGCCGAGGTAATGCAGCTATTTCGCGAGCTACACAAGATGGGCAATACCATCATCATGATAACCCATGATAGAAATATAGCCCAAAATGCCGATCGAGTGGTTGAAATTGTAGATGGTAATATATTAAATGACAACAACCGGCACAAGGATGATCAGGATCATATACTAAGCAAGGATATAGTTGCATAGCAAAGAGCTATTAATTTGACATCTTCTTTGACTCCAATACACGCCACATGGCCTGCCCTTTCCCGCTTAAAGTGGGAGGGGGCAGGCCGTGTGGTTTGCTACTGTGTAAAAAGGGGACATACCGCCAAACGGCCGCCTATCCCCCTGCAGATATGCTATTATTTTGACTGGGAGCTAAACTTGTTGCGGCACTGAGAAATTTTATTGCTGTCGGCCTGCTCCACCTGGTACCAACCTCTTTTTTGCATGGTGTCAAACAGTTCGTGCTGAATTTGGTGCTCCTCGCCCAAAATGTTCATAAACTCGCTCATAAGAGCAGGGGAGGCGCATTCGTTGGCAAATACATTGTAGTTATCGGTAAGAAGCTTTTGTGAGGCCAGAGCATCGCTGAGCATCTCACGATCACCAAAGTTCACATTGGACTGCTGCATTGTTTTTTCTCCTTTTAGCTAAGCTGATTTAATAGGCGATCAAAATGGTTTTGGTGCTTTGCGGCTATCTGCTCGCACTGGGTTTTAATCTGAGGGTCGGTGCTTTGTGCGGCGTACATCTTGTATTTTGCTATCATATTTTGTTCAAGTCCCAGCTGATCTTCAAGTGCTGTCAATTCTTTTCCGGTTAGATTTGCCATTTTGTAACACTCCTTTGCAATGTATTGCTAATATCTTTACCGACGTTATTTTATTTATTCCATATTTTTGCTAAAGAAAAGCAAAAAAAATTTTATACAGCATTTACCGCCGTAAAACGGAAAATAATGGGGGAAATTTGCAAGATGGTAAATCAAGGCATTGCACTTGAGCGCAATTTAGGGTACAATACAAACATATGTAGTTAAATAATGACATAATACGACAGAACATAATTACTCTCCCGCATGGAGGATAGAAATGAACCAAGAAAACATAAACAGCCAAAACAACAGATCAACACCGGAGCAAGGACCGGATATCCTTGCAGTTCATCCAAATCGTCAGGGCGCTTCTTCGGGCTCCGACTTTGAGGGTGGAGCAGGACAAGCCAAGTCCGATCAATCGGGCTCAAGGCTTGGTGGCTATGGCCAAAAGGCCACCGCAGGTGCCGAGAATGCCCCGCGACGTCCCGCAAGACGTGGCGGACGCAAAGCAGCCCCTACCACAGGTGATGGCGGAAGCGGCGGAAGTGGCGGTGGAAGAATATTAAAGGCATTTGCAATAAGCCTTGGCATTGTATGTGTGGCGATACTTCTTGCAGTATTTGTACTGGGCAGTGCAATGGACCTGCTGGGACTATCTCAGGATGATCAAGAGGTAGAGGTTAATATTCCCGAGGGTACAGGCTCGAGCGACATAATTAATATGTTGACCGATCTTGATATTGTCGAGCAGCCCATTACCTTCCGTTTTTACGCCGGACTAAACGGCGACCTGGACAAGTTCCAGCCGGGACAGTACCTCATGAACAAAAACATGAGCTATGATGAAATTCTCATCATGCTTCGCACAGGAAACCCCGAAGGCGAGGCCGCAGTTGAAACCATTACCTTCTATGAGGGTATGTCGGCTTGGGAGATTGCAGAGCGTCTGGAGGAATATGAGATATGCTCGGCCGATGAGTTTATAAAGACACTTGAAACGGCCGACTTCTCGGACTACGAGTTTATGGCGCTTGTACCCGATGACGAGCTTCAATATCTGCGCTACGAGGGCTTCCTCTTCCCCGATACCTATGATTTTTATGTGGGAGAAAGCCCCGAGAGAGCGGCTCGCCGTTTCTTTGACAACTTTGATGTAAGGGTTAGCGATTATATTGATGAGATGAACAATATGAATCTCAGCCTATACGAGGCCATAACCCTTGCCTCGGTAATTCAGGCCGAGGCCGGTCTTCCCGAGGAAATGGTAAAGGTATCGTCGGTATTCCACAACCGCCTGGATGCCCCCGAAATTTACCCCAAGCTTCAGTCCGACGTTACACGTGACTATGTAAATAATGACATTACCCCCAACGTAGACATAGTAAATCAGGATATGAACGATGCCTACAACACCTACGAGAGCGATGGCCTGCCGGTAGGCCCCATAAACAACCCGGGTATGGATGCCATTTTGGCCACAATAAACCCCGAGGACACCCCCTACTACTTCTTTGTTACCGATGCAAACGCCAAGTACTACTACGCAGTAACCTTTGAGGAGCATGTGGTAAATGTACGCGCAGCGGCGGCAGTGGGAGAGACCCACGGCACAGCCACAGAGTAAAAGGGGTAAAGCCTTAAATTGACACAGTATAGCACCTAAGACTGTCTCGCCTCTAAATATCCGAAGTTAGATGCGGATGTTTAGGGGCGAGAATTTATGAGGTAACATTATGAACAAAAACCAAAACATAGATATATTCCCCGAGGTGCTGGCCCCGGCAGGCGACAGCGAGCGCCTTGAAATGGCGGTGCTTTACGGTGCCCATGCGGTCTATCTTGGCAGTAAAGACTACGGCATGAGAGCCACACCCGACAACTTTACCGACCAACAACTTGCCCAAGGGGTAAGGTTTGCACACGAGCACGGGGTGAGGGTTTACCTTACCTGCAACACCCTGCCCACCAACGAGGAGGCGGCAGGGTTTGAGGACTTTTTGCACCGTATGGACAAGGTGGGTGTTGATGCACTTATTGTGGCCGATCTTGGCCTTTTGCAGACTGCACGGCGGGTGCTACCCCACATGGAGCTTCATGCCTCCACCCAGGTGGGCATAACAAACTACCTAAATGCCTGCGCCCTGTATGAACTTGGGGTAAAGCGTGTGGTACTGGCACGGGAGTTATCCCTTGAAGACATCGCCTACATAAGGGCCAATACACCCCCCGAGCTTGAGCTCGAGGCCTTTGTGCATGGGGCAATGTGCATGTCGGTGTCGGGCAGATGTTTGTTGTCCCAGTACATCATAGGCCGCGATGCAAACCGAGGTGCCTGCGCCCAGCCCTGCCGATGGGGCTACCACCTCATGGAGGAAAAACGCCCTGGGGAGTATCACCCCATATTTGAGGACGAGAGGGGCAGCTACATTCTCAATGCAAAAGATTTATGCATGATAGAGCACCTTGACAAACTGCGTGATGCCGGGGTTAGCTCCTTTAAGATAGAGGGCAGGGCAAAGTCGGCATATTATGTCGCCACCATTACAGCAGCCTACCGCAGGGCGGTGGAGCATCTGCTAAAATATCCGGACGACTACGCCCTGCCTGCTCATATTGAGCAGGAAACACGCAAGGTAAGCCACCGACGTTATAACACAGGGTTTTTCTTTGGACAACCCGAGGATGGGCAGTACCTGGAGGACGGCGGCTATGTGAGAGATTGGGATATGGTGGCCGTGGTGGAAGATTGGCAGGAGGGCATACTGCACTGCTCACAGCGCAACAAGTTTTTTAGGGGGGATACCCTCGAGGCCCTTGTGCCTGATTTGCAGTCCGACTGTGCCGAAATTGTGGTGCAGGAGCTTTACGATGAGGGGGGAGAGGCGATTGAATCGGCCCCACACCCCACCATGCTTTTTACCATGCCCTGTGCAACAAAGCTACCCCGTGGAACTATACTTCGCAAAAAGGTATAACAAAGCATTGAACACACCACAATCATACTGTATAATGATAGTATCGGTTTTTGTGTATTTGACATAAATCGTAGCGCTTTGGCTATTTTTTAGGGCGCGGTGTTTTTTATAGGTAGAACAAATTTGTTACTATATGTAAATGCTGAGTGGGTGGGCGGATATAGTATATACCGACTCACACATAAAAAGCGGAAAGGGAAAGATATGAATCAGCGATTTTCGGTCGGTCTTGACAAGGTTATTGACGAGTTCTCCCTGCGCACCTATTACACCCACATTGACCCCAAAGAGGTTAAAATTTCCAGTTTGGATATAAACCGCCCGGGGCTACAACTGGCGGGCTTTACCGACTACTTTGATGTAGAACGCATACAGATAATGGGCACCAGTGAGAATGCCTATATCAGTGACTTTCCCCACGAGCATCTTGAGAAGATGTTTGATAACTACTTTGCCCTAAAACCTGCTGTGGTTATACTCACCCGTGAGCTTGAGCCACCACCCGAGATGCTCAGCGCCGCTAAAAAGCATAATGTTATACTGCTGGGCAGTGACGAGACCACCTCGCACTTTACCTCGCTTTTAATTGCCTTTTTGAATGTACAGCTTGCCCCCCGTGTGACCCGCCACGGCGTTTTGGTGGAGGTTTACGGTGAGGGTATACTGCTACTTGGCGACAGCGGCGTTGGCAAGAGCGAAACCGCCATAGAGCTTGTAAAGCGCGGGCACCGACTAATAGCCGATGATGCCGTGGAAATTAGACGTGTATCGGGCAAAACCCTTGTGGGCTCTTCGCCCGAGAATATACGCCACTTCCTTGAACTGCGTGGCGTGGGCATCATAAATGTGCGCCGCCTGTTTGGTATGGGCGCTGTCAAGGTTACCGAAAAACTCGATATGGTAATTCAGCTTGAGCCTTGGGATCAAAGCAAGGTTTATGACCGCATGGGCATGGAGAACGAATATATGGATATATTGGGACTCCAGGTACCCACCACCACCATACCGATTAAACCGGGACGCAACCTGGCAATAATAATAGAGGTAGCCGCCATGAACAGCCGTCAAAAAAAGATGGGCTACAATGCCGCTGCCGAACTGCTTGAAAAGCTGGGCATGGGCGATGATATCCCCGACAATATAAATGCTAAGTGGGATGGATTTTAACCTAAGTAGCATAGTATTAGATGGAAATTTTTCATATACAAAGGGGTATTAATATGCTTAAAAAAAGCGCCTTAACCGTGGTATCACTTTTGCTTATAATCCTTATGTTTAGCGGCTGTATTGTCTTTGGAAACAAGGGATTTGACGACCTAACCGAAGAAGAAAAACAGCAGGTTAGTGAAGCTTTACAGGACGTAGAGGAAGAGCTTGAAGATGTACAGCAGGAATTAGAAGATGCATTTGAGCAAGACTGAAAAGTTTAAGTTGTTTTAATAGAAAGGTAAGTAATATTACAGATGAAAATTATCGCAGACACTCACACCCATACACTGGCATCAACCCACGCATACAGCACTATACTTGAGAATATTGCCTATGCCAAAAAAATAGGCCTGAGGGCAATATGTAACACCGACCACGGCCCTGCCATTGCAGGTTCGCCACAGGTTTGGTACTTCTTTAACCAGAAAACCCTGCCCGAGGTGATAGATGGGGTTATACTTGTTAAGGGTATTGAGGCCAATATTGTGGATTACAAAGGCAATCTTGATGTAAGCAATGAGCAGCTCGACAAACTGGACTGGGTAATTGCATCCTTTCATCAGCAGGTGGTGGTGCCCTCAACCTTTGAGGACCACACAAACGCCTACCTTGCCGTGGCCGAGAATCCTTCGGTTGATGTCATTGGACACTGTGGCGAGCAGACCTTTTTCCACGACTACGAACGCTGCATAAAGGCCTACAAGGAGCACGGCAAAATTGTTGAGATCAACAGCCACTCCTTTGTGGTGCGGGGTGGATCGGATAAAAATTGCCCCACAATTGCACAGCTTTGCAAGAAGTATGAGGTGCCGGTGGTTGTGAGTTCAGATGCCCATTTTTGTACTCAAATTGGTGGGGTTTCGGCCTCGGTGGCACTACTTGAAGAGATAGGTTTCCCAGAGGAGCTAATTCTAAATGCCGATTATGACCGCTTTTTAGAGGTAATCAAGAAGAAATCCGGACGCAGTTTTGAGGGCAATGTAGTTCCCTATTAAATTTGTTTTTAAGGAGAATTTATGGAGCCAACCTGTCGCCTGACCGAGTATTTAAATAGTCACAGGATACCATATCTTACCGATGAACCGATGAGCTCACACACCTCGTTTCGCATAGGTGGGGAGGCGAGGTTGTTTATAACACCAAGCGACCCCCAAAAACTCTCAGAGCTTTTGGCCTTTATGTCACAGCTTGTGATAAAACCTATAATTATAGGGCGTGGTAGCAATCTACTGGTGGGCGACCAAGGCATATCCTCGCCTGTTATATGCATAGATGAGGGTATGTCGGCCATTGAAATTTCCACCTTACCCGACCATGACCTATCCTCAGACGATGTGGTGGTGTGGGCACAGGCCGGTGCAAGCCTTACAAAGCTATGCCGTTTTTGCGCCGAGCAGGGACTTACAGGGCTGGAGTTTGCCTTTGGCATACCGGGTACCGTTGGTGGGGCGATATATATGAACGCCGGGGCATACGGTGGGGAAATGTCGCAGGTTCTACACTCGGCCCGACACATCGACCTGTCAGGCAAGGCACATAGATTTACAGCTGACATGCTGGATTTTGGCTACCGCCACAGCCTTTACTGTGATAACTCCCACTGCATCACAGGGGGATATTTTGTGCTAAGGCGTGGAGAGCGTGAGAAAATTCTTGGGACGATGGAGGACATTATTGCAAAGCGCAGGGATAAACAGCCCATAGAGTGGCCCAGTGCAGGCAGTACCTTTAAGCGTCCGCCCGGCAACTACGCCTCGGCACTTATTGATACCTGTGGACTTAAAGGTCTTACGGTGGGGGGCGCCCAGGTGAGCGAAAAACACGCAGGCTTTGTTATAAACAAAGGGGGGGCAACCGCCAAGGATGTACTGACCCTTATTGCAAAGATAAGAGAAATTGTAATGCAAAAGACAGGTTACGACCTTGAATGTGAAGTGCAAATGATTGGTGAAAATGAGTGACACAAACATATTTGTGCAGTCTGCAGGAGGGTTAATATGGAGCTTATTGTAATTACAGGAATGTCGGGTGCCGGAAAGTCCAACGCTATAAATGTTTTGGAGGATTTAGGCTATTATTGTGTCGACAATATTCCGCCACAGCTCATAGATAAATTTTTGGAGCTGTGTGTAAGCTCAACCGCCGTGAGTAGCAGAATTGCGCTTGTGGTGGATATACGCGGAGGGGCAATGCTGGATCAATTGCCGGAAAAAATTGCCCAGTTTAAGACCGATAACGACATATGCCGTCTGATGTTTCTTGACTGCGCCGACGAGGCAATTTTGCGCCGCTATAAAGAATCACGCCGCCGCCACCCACTCATGGATGAGGGCTGCAAGACCATGGTAGAGGCACTTGAGCTGGAGCGGCAACGACTGCGCCCGGCTTTGCAGGAGGCCGACTACTACATCGACACAACCCTGCTAAAAACAGGCCAGCTCCGTGAGCGAATAGTTTCACTACTTACAGGTGTGCAGGGTAGCATGTCCATTGAGTGCATATCCTTTGGGTTTAAGCACGGCATACCGCCCGAGTCGGATTTTGTTATGGACCTTCGCAGCCTGCCCAACCCGTTTTACATCGAGGAGTTAAAGCCCAAAACAGGCCTTGATGACGAGGTGTACAACTATGTTTTTTCCAGCGAAATTGCGGAACTGCTTTACCAAAAACTGCTTGAAATGATTTTAATGCTTATAAAGATGTCGATTACCGAGGGGCGTGCCCACTTTACAATCTCGATAGGTTGTACCGGTGGACATCATCGTTCGGTGTCATTTGCACGCAGACTAAAAGTCGAGCTTGAAGAAAAAGGGCACAAAACCGGCCTGATTCACCGAGATATTGAACGCTGAGAGGATAGTTTGACATGCAGGAAGCCACAACATTTTCGGCACAGCTAAAAAACGAACTGCTGGATAACATTAAAGCTCATAGAATGCGTGGGAGAGATGCCTGTGCCTATGGGCTTTTGCTCTTTGCACAGCGCTTTGATGCGCAGGACATGGGCATTTCCACCGAGCACAAGGCCATAGCACGCATGTATGCAGGCATTGTATCGGGTACGGTAAGGTTAATGGGAAGCATTGACACCACCTCACGAATACAGGCAGGCAAAACGGTCTACGAACTGCATCTGTCGGCCCCAGAGGACAACCTTGCGGTCTGGGAGCATTTTTCGGGTGGTGGCAATGATATAATAAACAAGGATTTTTTAGCCCTCGAAGGCGCAGGCGAGGCCATTTTAACCGGCGCATTTTTGGCCTGCGGCGGCATGAGCGACCCACAAAAGAGCTATCACCTTGAGTTTGTGATGCCACGAGAGCAGTTGACCAAGCCATTTTGTGAACTTATAAGTGAGATGGGTTTTGCCCCAAAATGCACAAAGCGACGGGGGCAACAGGTGGTTTACTTCAAGGATAGTGAGCAAATTGAGGGGCTTTTGGCCCTAATGGGTGCGCCTATACTCTCAATGGAGCTTATGACCATAAAAATATACAAAGAGGTGCGCAACAAGGCCAACCGCCAGTCAAACTGTGATACGGCAAACATTGATAAATCGGTGCTGGCGGCACAGGCACAAATAGCTCAAATTGAGCGCATAGAGCAAAACAGAGGCCTTGGAATACTGGGTGATGATCTGCGGGAGCTGGCCGAACTGCGCATACAAAACCCCGAGGCCTCGCTTCGAGAACTTGGCGAGATGATGAACCCTCCGCTTAGTCGTTCGGGGGTTAACCATCGCTTTTTAAGGATTGAAAAAATTGCGCTGGAACTGCAAGAATAAAACCGAGGGAGAATAGATTATGTCCGACTTTGCTCACCTGCATGTACACAGCGAATACAGCCTGCTTGATGGTGCGTGTCGTATAAAACAGATGATAGCCCACACAAAGGCTATGGGGCAGTCGGCCATAGCCATAACCGACCACGGGGTTATGTATGGTGTTATCGACTTTTACAAAGAGGCAAAAAAAGAGGGTATAAAACCCATTATAGGCTGTGAGGTTTATGTTGCCCCACGAAGCCGTCATGATAAGGTGCGTGGGATGGACTCCTCTCCGGCGCATCTTATTTTGCTGTGCGAAAATAACACGGGATATCAAAATTTGATGTACCTTGTATCACGCGCATTTACCGAGGGGTTTTACTCAAAGCCCCGTATAGACCATGAACTGCTTTGCGGCCACACCGAGGGACTGATATGCCTGTCGGCCTGCCTTGCGGGGGAGGTGCCCCGTGCCTTGATGGCAGGGGACTACCAAAAAGCCAAGGACATAGCTATATTTTACCGCGATATATTTGGTGCAGATAACTATTTTATTGAGATACAAGACCACGGAATACCCGAGCAGGGGGAGATACTTGCGGGGCTTGTGCGCATTTCCGAGGAAATAGGGGTTGGATTGGTGGCTACAAATGATGCCCACTATGTCACCAAGGAGGACAGCCGTATGCAAAATCTGCTTATATGCATACAAACCAACCATACAATTCACGAGGAGGCCGACCTTGAGTTTCCAACAAAGGAGTTTTATCTCAAGTCCCGCCAGGAGATGCTTGAGGTATTTCCAAACCTTGAAAAGGCTTTGGATAATACGCTGGAAATTGCGGGGCGCTGTGAGGTGGAATTTGAGTTTGGGGTTACAAAGCTTCCGCATTTCACCGCCCCCGACGGCAAGGACAACGACAGCTACTTTGTCGAGCTTTGCTATGCGGGCCTTCATAAATACTACGGCCAAAACCCCGACCGTGAGGTGATACAGCGCCTTGAGTATGAACTTTCCACCATACGCCGCATGGGGTATATTGATTACTACCTCATTGTGTATGATTTTATTCGCTACGCCCGCAGCAAGGGAATATCGGTGGGGCCGGGGCGTGGTTCGGGTGCAGGTAGTATTTGTGCCTACTGTGTGGGCATAACAGGTATTGATCCCATGAAATATAATCTGCTATTTGAGAGATTTTTAAACCCCGAGCGCATAAGTATGCCCGACTTTGATATTGATTTTTGCTATGAGCGCCGTGGCGAGGTAATAGATTATGTGGTGCAAAAATACGGAGCCGAGCATGTGGCGCAGATAATAACCTTTGGTACCATGGCGGCCAGAGGGGCAATACGCGATGTGGGCAGGGCGCTGGGCATGAGCTATCAGGCGGTTGATAGGGTGGCCAAACTCATACCTATGGGTGATCTGCACATGACCATAGAAAAGGCTCTTGGTAGCTCTTCCGAGCTTAGAGAGCTTACCCGGGCCGATGCACAGGTGGCCGAGCTGATTGATCTTGCACGCAGGGTGGAGGGTATGCCACGCCATGCCTCAACCCACGCCGCAGGTGTGGTTATAACCGAAAAACAGGTAGAGGACTACGTACCGGTGCAAAAGACCGATGAGTTTCTTTTAACCCAATTCCCCATGACCACGCTTGAGGACTTGGGACTGCTTAAAATGGACTTTTTGGGACTGCGCACCCTCACCGTAATTGCCGACTGCGAAAAAATGGTGCGCCGCAGACTGCCCGATTTTTCGGTGGAGGATATGCCACTGGATGATAGGGGCGTGTTTACTATGCTCTCGCAGGGTAAATCCGACGGTGTTTTTCAGTTTGAATCGGCCGGTATGAGGCAGGTGCTGTCCCAACTGGGGCCACGCTCACTTGAGGATTTAATAGCGGTTATATCCCTTTACCGCCCCGGCCCCATGGATTCCATCCCACGCTATATAGAAAACAGGCACAATCCCGATAAAATTACCTACCGTCACCCACTGCTTCGCCCAATTTTGGAGGTTACCGATGGATGTATAGTCTACCAAGAGCAGGTTATGCAGATATTTAGAGAGCTTGCCGGCTACTCCTACGGGCGGGCCGACCTTGTGCGCCGTGCTATGTCCAAGAAAAAACATGATGTAATGGAAAAAGAACGAACTTATTTTATTCATGGTGCGCTAAAAGATGATGGAAGCGTTGAGTGTGTGGGGGCGGTGGCCAATGGGGTGCAGGCCGATGTGGCCAATGCTATATTTGATGAAATGAGCTCATTTGCCTCCTATGCCTTTAATAAATCCCATGCCGCAGCCTATGCCATGGTGGCCTATCGCACGGCCTACCTAAAATGTCACCACACCCGTGAGTTTATGGCGGCACTTCTTACAAGTGTGCTGGAAAATACCGATAAGGTCATAGGGTATATCTCGGAGTGTGCAAGGCTTGGCATAAGGGTGTTGCCGGCCCACATCAATGAGAGCCACATGGGCTTTACGGTATCGGGTGAGGACATCCGTTTTGGACTGTTGGCCGTAAAAAACATCGGCAGGGGTGTTATAGCCGATATCCTTGCCCAGCGTGATGAGGGTGGCGGTTTTGTAAGCTTTTCAGATTTTTGCAGGCGAACACATGGCAGTGAGCTTAACAGGCGCACCATTGAAAGTTTGATAAAATGCGGTGCGCTTGACTGCTTTGGGGCAAATCGCCGTCAGATGCTGGAGGGCTATGCCATTGTGCTGGATGACATAGACAGGGTGGCAAAAAACAACCTCACGGGGCAAATAAGCCTATTTGAGTCGGGGGATGCCCCCTCGCAGGACTACGACCTTGGAAATGCGCAGGAATACCCACTGCAACAGCTGTTGTCAATGGAAAAGGAGGTCACGGGGCTTTATATCTCGGGGCACCCTATGAGTCAATATGAGGAAAGTTGCAAGGCTTTTGGGGTTACCCCCATTACCAAAATAACAAGGGCAGGGGAGCACCACGACCCCAAACTGCGTGATGGCACCGTGGTGAATGTGGGGGCCATTGTGGGCTCAAAGAAGCTAAAGGCGACGCGCGGCGGTGGCTCTATGGCCTTTATTGGGCTGGAGGACACCACAGGATGGGTGGAGATGCTGACATTCCAAAAAATTCTTGAGCAGTATGGCAGTATTTTGGAGGAAGGCAGGCCGGTGGTGGTTACAGCACGGCTTAGCCTGCGTGAGGACGAGGACCCAAAGTTAATTTGCGAAAAGGTGCAAAGGTTGACCGAGGGTATGACAGCACAACAAAATGCTCAAACGAAAAAATTTGAGCAAGGGGCATGGCTAAAACTGCCCTCACAGCAGGATGAGGAGCTAATACAGAGGGTGGGAAACCTTCTTAGGATATTTGATGGCTCATCTTCGGTGCATGTATACTTTGAGGATAGCCGAAAACTGTGGAAAAACTACCAAATGATAAAGGTGGATTGGAACAGTGTTTTGGAGCAGGAGTTAAAGAGTATACTTGGCGATGATAAGGTGATGTATATTTAATTATTTTTCCTAAATTTTAGTTTATTTATATTGCACAAACTTACAGAAAAAAGTATAATGTAGAGTAGGAAGCTGTTGGAACATGGATGATATCGCCTAATAAGGAGGATTGTTATTATGAATAAAAAGACAATCGGAGTGCTTACAAGTGGTGGAGACGCTCCTGGAATGAATGCGGCCGTACGTGCGGTTGTTCGAACTGCAATTAGCATGGGCATGAATGTTCTGGGTATTGAAAGAGGGTACACCGGACTTATTAATGGTGAAGCAAAAGAAATGGACATGCGCTCTGTAAGTGATATTATGAATCAGGGTGGCACTATACTTTACACAGCACGCTGCCCAGAGTTTAAGACCGAAGAAGGTATGCAGACCGCTGTGAACAACTGCAAAAAATGGGGGCTTGAGGGGGTTGTTGTCATTGGAGGCGACGGCTCCTATCGCGGTGCACGGGATCTTTCTCTGCGTGGCATACCCTGTGTTGGCATACCCGGCACTATTGACAACGATATATGCTCAACAGATTACACGGTGGGATTTGACACCGCCATAAACACAGTGGTAGAGATGGTTGACCGCCTGCGTGATACCTCCCAGTCCCACGACCGCTGCTCTGTTGTTGAGGTTATGGGCAGAGCCTCGGGCAACATTGCCCTTTATGCCGGCCTTGCCTGTGGCGCACTTACAATACTTGTGCCCGAAATGCCATACGATTTTGAGCGCGATATTCTAAACAAGATGAACAGCACACTAAAAACAGGTAAACATCACTTTATTGTTGTTATTGCCGAGGGCGTGGGTAACAGCCAGGAAATAACCCGCCGCATAGAGCAGAGCACCGGCATATCCTCGCGCCTTACCGTGCTTGGACATGTGCAAAGAGGCGGTATACCCACCGCACTTGAGCGTATAAATGCAAGCCGACTGGGTTACCATGCCGTGCGCCTACTTAGCGAGGGCATTGGTAACAGGGTTGTGGGAATGCAGAGCAATAAGGTAGTGGATTATGATATACTACAAGCCCTTGACATGACAGGGCATTTTGACAGCGAACTTTATGAAATTGCAAACACAATTTCTTTGTAAGATTGAGAGGAGCAATGAAGTGAAAAGAATTTTTTGTTTGGTTTTATGCATGGTTATGTTATTGACAGGGTGCTCAACGGCCGGTAGTAGTGCTGAGTCATTGGGGCCTGTAAAGGTAACACTGTGGCATTACTACGGTGGCGACACCGCGGCGGCCTTTTCCCAGCTTGTGCAAACATTCAATGAAACTGTTGGCGTTGAAAAAGGAATACTGATAGACGCATACTCCTACGGCGGTGTGTCCGAGCTTGCCGAGGCGGTTTTGGATTCGGCAAATGAGGAGGTAGGTGCGCCCGAGATGCCCGATATATTTGCCGCCTACTCGGATAATGCACTGCGTATAGATCAGCTATCGAAAGTAGCGGCACTTGATAGCTACTTTACCGAGGAGGAGCTACTGCAGTATCGTCCTGAGTTTTTGGAGGAGGGCAGAATAAGCGATGATAATGCCCTGAAAATAATTCCTGTTGCTAAATCCAGCGAAATAATCTACATAAACGGCACCGATTTTGAGCCATTTTCAAATACCACCGGCGTTACGACCGATGATTTTGCCACATGGGAGGGCCTTGTTGCGGCGGCCGAAACCTACTACAACTGGACCGATAGTCAAACAGAGGAGCCCGGCGATGGAAAGGCACTTTTTGGCATGGATTCCATGGCAAACTTTATGCTGGTTTCGGCACAGCAGCTTGGTGGTGAAATTTTCACCATCGATCAGGGTAGGGCAACTGTTAGCCTGAGCAAGGAACATGCTCGTGTTATCTGGGATAATTCCTATGTGCCACTGCTCAAGGGATATTTTGCATCGGTAGGGCGCTTTCGCTCGGATGATGTTAAATTTGGTGAGCTTATTATGTATGTAGGCTCAACCTCCGGGGCTAATTATTTTCCCGATGTTGTAGAAAAAGATAAGGACAGCGCCTATGCAATTGACTGCATTGCGGCTCCGTACCCAGTTTATCAGGATGCTGTGAAAAATGTTGTAGTTCAGCAAGGCGCCGGAATGGTAGTTTCCAAGAGCACGCCTGAGCGTGAAGCTGCATCGGTTGAATTTCTTAAGTGGTTTACCGATACCACCCAAAATCAGAGTTTTGCTGTAAGCACCGGTTATCTGCCGGTTGAGAATGACTCTCTCAACATTGATAGCGTTATTTCAAAAATTATAGAGTCGGGAGAAAGCATAAATGGCCCGACTGTTGCTACGGCTAATGCTATTTACCCAATGCTTGATACATATGCACTGTTTGCCGACAAGCCCTTTAATGGTAGCTATGACACACGCAATGTGCTGGATAACTGCTTTAGTAATGCATTTGCACAAAGAGATGAAATACTGCTTGCAATTGCAGCCGGCGAGGACCCCCAGACGCTATATGATCAATACACATCTGATGAAAATTTCGATTTATGGTATGATCAGCTTATAGCACAACTTGAGGAGAATATTGAGTAATTATGCAGAAAAAAATACTAAACAAAAACTCAATATTGTTTAGGGTGACTTTATTAATCTTGGTGACAATGATTTTGCAGGCCCTTGTATTTGTAGGAGTGGTGTATTCTATTGAATTACCTACCACTGTGGAGAGCTATGCCTATGGGCTGTTTTCCAAAACCATTGACAACAGGACTAATTACCTTGCAGGTGAGATGCTAAACCAATGGTCAAACATTACCACATATTCATCAGATATTGTGGAGCTGTACGATCAACAACTTGCTCTTTCTGCCGATGGCCGGTTGTCGGAAGATGATAAGGTTGATTTTATATGCAAAAGTGTTCCCACGGTTTTGGAAATTATATCTTCAAGTGGCTCCACCGGCGCATTTATAATACTTGATGACTCAAACGACTCCTCAAGGTCAAATTCCAGCCTATACATCATGAGTGAGGATGTTGCTACAAAATCATCAAGCTCGTTAGAGGGTCAAGCACAACTTGTGTTTGGCCCTGCGGACGTTGCAAAGGAATACCGCATTCCTATCGTCAGTTCATGGAGCCATGGCATGACTTTGGACGACGAGCACCTGCCAATATTATCTGAACCAATTAGAGCGGCAGGCATTACCGATGATGATAAGTACAGGGGATACTGGCATGTGTCCACATCCTTTGACAATCCCAATACAAATATGATTACATTCTCCCTGCCCTTGGTGGACGCACAGGGGAATGTTTTTGGCGTTTTTGGAACAGAGGTGTCACAAGCTCAGCTCTACAGACATTTGCCATTTGATGAGCTTACAAGTGATGACTCATATGGCTATACTGTGGCTTCATTAAACGAGAATACAGGGGAGTTTACCCCACTTATAAAACAAGGTACTGTACAGCAAAGCCTTTTTAAGGATGGCGTTACATTTACAACCGACATGTATGACACAAAACATGATTGTTATGTAATGGACAGTTCCTTGGGAAGTGTCACCATGCACCCATCCGAGATTTCCCTATATGCTCCCAATACCCCTTTTGCCAATAACGAGCTTTACCTTATTGGAATTGCGGGCACCTCGGCCGTTTCGGGTATGTCGCAGACACTAAGTAACATGCTTATGATTATTGTGGCAATATCGCTGATTATTGGCGTATTTGCGGCCTATGCGGTAAGCTTTAGCTTTACACGCCCCATACTGCGCCTGAGTGCTGAAGTACAAAATAGCAGTGCAGGAGAAGCAATTGCGCTCAAACGCACAGGGCTTACCGAAATTGACAACCTGTCAAGCTCGGTCGAACAGCTTAATCATAGTCTGCTTGAATGGGTTTCCAAGAGTGATAAAATTCTTCAGATGACCCGTATACGTGTGGGTACATTTGAGTACAAAAAGGGTTCAGAGGTTGTTAGTGTATCCAGCACCCTCTTGACCATGCTTGATTTGGAAATGGT
This sequence comes from uncultured Oscillospiraceae bacterium, assembly GCA_964369885.1. Classification (GTDB taxonomy): domain Bacteria; phylum Bacillota; class Clostridia; order Oscillospirales; family Ruminococcaceae; genus Heteroruminococcus. Next base: position 5,343 of record CAYJGQ010000016.1, on the reverse strand, counting down.
AAGCAGTAACAATTTTTCGGTGCAAACCGATAAGTTCTTTGATGTTATAAATGCCATAAAGGATTGCCCAGAGGAGTCCATGGAAAACACCTACCTTGCCTCTACTGCGCCTAACTGCTGGCTTAGAATTAATGAAACACTCATACCCGACGGAATTTTGGGTGTTGTGGTGGACGTTACCAAGGAAGTTTTGGAGCGCCGTGCCCTCAACTACGAGCGCGATTATGACATGCTAACAGGTATAAATAATCGTCTGGCATTCCGCCGTAAGGCCACCGCCATTTTCTCAAAGGGAGAGCTTGGCGTTGCTGCTGTAGCAATGTTCGACCTTGATAACCTGAAGTATGTAAACGACACATTTGGGCACGACATTGGCGATGTTTATATACGCACCGCCGCCAAGATGCTAAGTGATGTATTCCCAAGTAACACCATTATTGGTCGTATGTCGGGCGATGAATTTTTTGCCTTCTTCCACAACTTTAAGAGCAAGGATGAAGTTCTATTCCATCTTCACAATGTTTATAAATCCTTTGACCAAGACCCAATTGTGCTTTTGGATGGCAGCGAGTTTAAGATTCGTATGTCGGGCGGTGTGTCGTGGTATGGTGATGACTCGAATGATTTTGATGAGCTTATTCGTTTTGCCGATTTTGCTATGTATGAGGGTAAGCACACCGTAAAGGGTGAGCTTAGAATGTTTGACAAGGATATCTACATGGCCGAGTCCTTTATGCTAAGCGGCAAGGAGGAGCTAAACCGCATACTCGACAACCAGTTTGTTGAGTTTGCATTCCAACCCATTGTGGAGGCCAAAACAGGTGCACTTTATGCATACGAAGCCCTTATGCGCCCTCAAAGTGAAGTGCTAAACACCCCCATAAAACTCCTGCAGATTGCTGCAGCCCAGTCACAACTTTGGAAAATTGAGCGAATTACATTCTTCAAAGCCATGTCATCATATGTAAAGTATCGCGATATGTTTGGTGATGCAAAATTATTTATAAACTCAATACCCAGCGAAACCCTAAAAGACAGCGAGTATACCGAGTTTGAAAGACTATTTGGTGACCATTTGGAAAACCTTGTGGTTGAGATAATTGAAAATGAACGCCTGAACCCCGAAAGATTCAAGCAAAAACTTGATAAAATTAACTCTTGGGGCTCCAAGGTGGCTTTGGATGACTACGGCTCGGGCTACAATAGTGATCTTAACCTACTCAACATCAATCCGCACATAATAAAGCTTGATCGCTCGCTTATTACCTACGTGGAATCTGATGAAACCCGTCAGGCCCTTGTGGATAAGATAATTGATTTTAGCAAAGAGCGAGGCATGTTGGTACTGGCCGAGGGTGTTGAAACTGCCGAGCAGATGGAGTATCTTATCAATGTTGGTGTGGATTTCCTACAAGGTTACTATATTGCAAAGCCTATGCCAATTCCACAATTTGATAACACAAAAATAGCTGATGAAATTGGCCGAATTATAAGTGATTCTACCGCTGTAAATTAGTGGAGATGTGTCCTTGCCACAATAGTTAGCTTGCTTTGGTACTTTGGTCTTTTCCGCTTATGCGGCGATGCGGCCTCATTGGGCATCAGCCCACCCAAACCATGGGCATCAGCCCAATTCGCCCCCACCACCCCCTAAACAAAAAATACCAAAGGTACCCCCAAAAAATACTACCACTAAAAAAGCTCCCCTTAAGGGGAGCTTTTTGCTTGACATATGCTTTGCAAAAGAATGCTTTTAACCAAAGTGCTTTGCACCAAAGTGCTTTACACCAAAGTGCTTTACACCAAAGTGCTTTGCACCAAAGTGCTTTGCACCAAAGTGCTTTGCACCAAAGTGCTTTGCACCAAAGTG
>CAYJGQ010000016.1:0-3373 GCA_964369885.1 uncultured Oscillospiraceae bacterium | reverse complement strand
CTTTGCACCAAAGTTCTTTGCACCAAAGCGATTTACACCAAAGTACTTTACACCAAAGTGCTTTACACCAAAGTGCTTTACACCAAAGTGCTTTACACCAAAGTACTTTGTAAAAATGTGTTTTTGGCCATGCCTGCAATGAAAAAAGTATATATTTACAAAGGCTTTTTTGCCACTACAATATTATACACACAGGCATACTTGTTTTTATTTAGAATTATGGGCTTTGTTTCGCTACACTCAAGAATTTCCCAATCACAGTACTTGCGAAATATATCTCCGCTGTGCCACTCGGTTTGCCAAAGGCTGTTTTTTTTGGTGATGTAGGGCTTGGCCACCGGCACAGATATTACATTTATTCCGCCGGGGGCTGTGTTTTCCCTAAAGTTTTCAATGCATTCATGGCAGTCGTTTTGGGGGAGGGTGTGCAGTACATCGTCGCAAAATATCACATCATAGCTGTCCTTTGGGAACAATTTTCCTATGTCGGCACAGATGAAATTGGCCGACACCCCCCATTTATCCAGCAGTTTTTCCCCTTTTTCCACTCCCGGTGAGGACATTTCAACCGCCGTTACATGGTAGCCGTTGCGGGCAAAAAACAAGGCGTTTACCCCCTCACGACTACCCACTTCAAGTAGCTTTGGGTTTTCCCAAGGCGGCATGTGCTCAATCACCCTAAGCCCAAGCTCACTGGGTTGTGTACCCCAATAAAACTCCTTTTTTTTGTACTGGTCGTCGTATATGCTTTTTTCGGTAGAGGAGGGAACCGAGTGCCCTAAAATGGAATCCACCCCCACCCCCAAAGCGTCGGCCAGTGTTACTATGCGCTCAAGGTCTGGTACGGCACCGTCGGTCTCCCATTTTGAGATCGCCTGAAATGTTACGCCCACCATGTTGGCCAGCTGACTTTGGGTATAACCCTTTTCCTTGCGGTATCTGTAAATATTTGTCCCTATTTTATTTGCCAAACAAAATCCCTCCATTTCTGAGCAGATTGGCATGGTTTTGCGTATTTTACAGGCGGGTGGTGGAGATTTTTCCCCCCGTAGGGGTGGCTACTGCAGTTAGAGCGGTGACTTGTGGGAGTGGCAGTAAATCCGCTGCCACACCCCGCCAAAAAATTGCAAACAATCAGCAAAGTGGGGTCTGCAAAATTTTCATCCGCCTTTTTGAAAATGCGTGGTGGCAGAGTACCAATGGTCTTGGTTTGTATGCAGTAATAAATCAAGATATCACGCCTAAAATATCAAGTACAGGTAGAGTGTACTACAAATTTATTGTAAATTCAATTGTTAATTGAATTTTTATATAATCTCAACTACTTGGTTATTGAAAAAAAATGGCGGTAGTGTTAAATTTATTACAAATAGCAAAAGGAAGGTGTAGGTATGAAAAAGATTCCGATAATTTTAGATGTGGACACCGGCATTGATGATGCTATGGCGCTACTTATGGCCTGTGCAAACGATAGACTTGACATCCTTGGTGTAACGGCCACCTATGGCAACACGGTGCTTGAAAACACCCTAAAAAACACCATGAATGTTCTGAAGCTTGCAGGGCGTACAGATATCCCTGTGGCGGCCGGCACAACCAAGCCAATTTACAAAAACCTAAGCGAAGTGGAAAAGATGCACAACGGCAAATTTGTGCATGGAACCGACGGTCTTGGTTCCTACAAGTTTCCATTTGAGGATTACAGCGACTCCTTGGTGTCAAAGCCTGCCTGGGACTTTATGTATGATCTTATTATGCAAAGCGAGGAACCTGTGGTTTTATGCCCACTGGGACCACTTACCACCGTGGCAATGTTGCTACAAAAATACCCCGATGTAAAGAGCAATATTAAATGCATTGTAAATATGGGCGGTTATATCCGAGGTGGTATTATAAGCCCTATGGCCAGTGTAAACCTATTTTTTGACGTAATTGCCGCAAAGCAGGTGCTTGCAAGTGGTGTAGATTTTTACATGATTCCCGGCGACACTACCGACCGCGCGATAATCTCCCTTGAGGAGATGGCTGAGTTTAACAACAGTAAATCCGAGCCCTGCAAGGCGGTTGATCACTTTCTTAGCGCCTACTATAAAACCTGCGCCGAACTGGGCGAGGAGGTTATTGACGGCATAAACGGACAGAGTTTGCATGACCCTTGCTCCATTGCATTTATAACCCACCCCGAGTTTTTCACCTACGGCAAGTATTTTGTCGATATGGAGGAGCAAAGTGAGGTCTGCTACGGCATGACGGTGGTGGACTACCAAAACACATTGGGCAAATCCGACGATGATAAAAATGTTTACTATGTTGACACGGTAAAGCGTGAGGCCTTTGTAAAATACTTTACCGATAGCATAAAAAGCTACGAAACAAAGGAGGCAAAGTAACATGAAAAAGACCCCTGTAATTATAGATATGAATCTAACCGAAGAGTTTGCCTCAGGATTTATGTCCCTGCTACAAAACCAAGGGATTGACATACTTGGAATTACCCTTTGTTTTGGTCGCACCGACCTTGAAACCGCAAGGGATAACACCGCCGGATTGCTGGAGCTTTTGGGTCGTGATATCCCCGTGGCAATGGGCGCCACAGCACCCATAATGGGGGACTACACAGTGCCCATGCACAACCTATCACTGTGCAGCCACATAAACGGCCTACAGCTTGATACAAAGCACAAAGTGACCATCCTGCCCACACAGGCACATGACTATATGTATGACACCGCAAAGGCCTTTGGTGAGCCTGTAACAATAGTGTGTGCAGGCCCCATGACTAATATAGCCCTGATGCTTCATGCCCATCCCGATGCCGTAAAGTATATAGACAAAATTGTGTGGTGCGGTGGCACCTCAAGGATTGCAGAGCTTGAAATTGTAAAGGATATGAATACCTATATGGATGCCGATGCCGCAGGTTTGGTGCTGAGCTACGGCATAGATTTTGTGGTTTGCCCCACAGATATTGGCGAGAAATTTTATGCCACAAAGCAGGAAATTGACACCGCTATACACAACACCAACGAGGTGACACATCAGAAAAACCGACTTTATGCCAAGCGTTGGAATGACATGCACAGCTCAAAACCCATATTTAAGAGGGTGGGGGACCTGCCCCTGCAAGACCTTGCAGCCGCCCTTTATATTACAAACCCCGAGCTGTTTACAACACAGCGCTATATGGCCGAGGTAGACCGCAAAGGCCGCCTAACCAAGGGAATGTTTGTACTGCATGTATGGAATTATGAGCCCCGCCACGGTGACGAGCCCAATGTAACCGTACTGGTGGATGCCGACCGAGAAAAAGCCATCTCCTATTTATATTAGCCGTAGGCTAATATAAATTCGCCATGCCCGTAGGGCGGCATAT